>CAZLJB010000275.1:0-3037 GCA_964559195.1 uncultured Anaerolinea sp.
CCATCAATCTCCACAACTACTTCGTCCCCAGCCTTTAACGGGCCAACCCCAGACGGAGTGCCGGTAAAAATAAGATCACCTTGTTCTAGTGTCATAACAGAAGAAATGAAAGCCACCAGAGTCGACACATTAAACACCATGTCACGCGTCGAACCCATCTGGCGTGGCTGCCCTGAAACCTTGCAAGTGATTAGCGCATCAGAAATATCAAAATCTGTCTCAATCCAGGGCCCAAAGGAACAAAAAGTATCAAAGCCCTTGGCGCGCGTCCATTGGCCATCCGATTTTTGCAAATCGCGAGCGGTAACATCGTTCCCGATTGTATAACCTAAAATATAATTTCGGGCTTCCTCAGCGATGATATTCCGGCCTCGCTTACCGATCACCACCACCAGCTCAGCTTCGTGTTCCACCTGCTGTGATTGCGGTGGCAAAATGATCGGTTCACCCGGGTTGATAATCGATGAGGGTGGCTTCAAAAAGATTAATGGTATTTTTGGGACATCATTCCCCAGTTCCCGGGCATGTTCAACGTAATTTCGACCAACACACACAATCTTGCTGGGCAGGCAGGGAGATAGCAGCCTGACATCTGCCAGAGGGATGGTGGCCTCCTGACGGCGATACTCATCAAAGATGCTGCCTTCAATTTCGCCAACATTATCATCAAATACCCAGCCGAATTTTGGAGCCTGGTTTTTCATCTGATATCGGATTATTCGCATATTAACCTACCTTACCATTTAATTCTGGTTCATCGTACCCATGTGGATGCTGTGAGTGCCATTCCCAGGCCGACCCAATAATATCCTTGAGCGCATCATGCTGATGTATCCAGCCCAATTCGCGTCTAATTTTCTCTGAAGAAGCCACCAGGCGCGCAGAATCCCCCGGGCGGCGCTCCAGCTCACGCACCGGGATGGCCTTGCCAGAAACCTGGCGGGCGGTCTCAATCACATCCCGCACAGAATAACCTGTGCCAGAACCCAGGTTATAAATCATCTTATCGCGATCTGACAGGGCGCCCAACGCCAGGATATGCGCGGAAACCAGGTCTCCCAGGTGGATGTAATCACGAATACAGGTGCCATCCGGTGTCGGGTAATCAGTGCCAAAGATGAAAGCCTCTTCAGCATAACCCTGGGCCACCTGCAAAACCCGTGGGATCAGGTGTGACTCGGGTTGGTGTGCTTCCCCGTGACCCGGCAGGGCGCCGCTGGCATTAAAATAGCGTAGGGCGGCGAAATGCAGACCATAAATCTGTCGGTACCAATCCAGAGATTGCTCGACTGCCAGCTTGGTATAGCCATACGTGTTGGTGGGAGCGAGTAGTGATCCTTCAGTCAGCGGCTCCTCACTGGATTGATACACCGCGGCAGTCGATGAAAGCACAAAGCGCCTGACACCGGCTATCACGGCCTGCTCAATCAGGGCAAGCGAATTAACCAGATTATTGCGTAAAAATTTACCCGGATCCTTCATACTTTCACCAGCTTCAATAAATGCAGCGAAATGCATAACAGCATCGTATTTTTGCCCGGCCAGAGCTTTCGCCAGTGAATAATCATCCGATAGGTCAGCCAAAATAAAGGTAGCACCTTCCGGCACTGCCTGACGATGACCCGTTACAAGCGAATCGTAAACTGTTACAGAGTGCCCGGCCTTCAGCAGAGCCTCAGATGTGGCTGAGCCGATATAGCCAGCTCCACCCGTAATAAATATATTCATCGTTTCCTTCCTGAAACAGTTGAAAAAAATAGCTGGGTTATTCAATAATAAAACCCAATTCAAGGTATCGCAACTCACCACTCTTCGGTTTGGGACTCAATCATCCTGGTTTTGCCACCATCACGACCATAGGTGGATTCCCTGTGAGTAGCTAAAAATTCGAGAGCCTAGGTCACCTATGCAGACGCAAATCACGATTGAGAACTTCGAGCAGATGGACTTATAACAGGTTTGGCGTACGTGTATGCCAATCCGTCACCTGCTGATAAGCATGTGCCAGTTTAAACAAACCGGCTTCGTCAAAGTGCCGCCCCATTAACTGCATGCCCACCGGTAACCCATTTCGATCAAAACCAACCGGAAAAGCCAAACCAGGAACACCCGCCAGGTTGGCCGGCAGTGTAAAAACATCCTCCAAATACATGGCCAGGGGATCGTCACCATGCGCACCAATCTGGAAGGCCGTAGTCGGCGCAACCGGACAGGCGATCGCATCCACTACTTGAAAAACCTGGTCGAAATCTTTTTTGATCAGTGTTCGCACCTTCTGCGCCTGTCCATAATAGGCATCATAATAACCTGCCGAAAGGGCATACGTTCCGAGCATGATGCGGCGGGTGACTTCATCACCAAATTTTTCACCGCGGGTGCGTGTGAAAACATCCCACATGTTCTCGCCTGCCTGAGTCACCCTGGGTCCAAAACGGATGCCATCATAGCGTGCCAGGTTAGCAGAAGCCTCGGCGGGGGCAATCAGATAATACACCGGCAGGGCGTATTCGGTATATGGCAAACTGACTTCAATGATTTGTGCACCCAGTTCTTCGAAGACCTGAATGGCGGCCCGCACCTTAGCCTCGACATCCGGCTGAATACCTGCAATAAAATATTCCTTGGGGACGCCAATCCGGACGCCGCGCAGATCCTGCTCTGGAGATACATTCAGATCCAGCTGAGCCACAGGCACGTTTTGCGAAGTTGAATCCTGCGGATCTGGCCCAGCCATGACAGAAAAAACCGCTGCCAGATCCTGGGCAGAGTGACCCAACACTCCACATGCATCCAACGATGAACCATACGCCACCAAACCATAACGTGAGACCCGGCCATAGGTCGGTTTCAATCCAGTAATCCCACAAAATGAAGCCGGCTGGCGCACACTGCCACCAGTATCCGAACCCAACGCCACGGGCACCAAACCCGCCGCTACAGCGGATGCACTGCCACCTGAAGAACCGCCCGGCACGCAAGCCAGATTCCAGGGGTTATGAGTCACTCCATAAGCAGAATTTTCAGTGGATGATCCCAT
>CAZLJB010000275.1:3137-5086 GCA_964559195.1 uncultured Anaerolinea sp.
AGGGAACGGGCTTCGATCAAAGAGAGAGACGCAAGATTCATGGTATCGAAATGATTGGAGCGGGGGAACGACCCGAACCGGAAGGATCTGATGGTTTTCTGGTTTAAACCGGTTTATTCAAAAACCGGTGGGATTTTGAATTGCGAGCGTTCTTTTTGAGAGGCCGAATTAAGTAGTATTTCCGACGTCAATCCCGGGTGTACTTCATCAACCCGCAAGGGTATTTCGCTGTTGGGAAAAATAACCGCCGGCTGGTTATGCGCGTCAGAAGTGTTAAGCTTTTGCAATTGAGCAACATGATCAAGAATCGCTGAAAGCTGCTCCTGATAACGGTTTTTCTCATCCTCGGTTAAATTTAGCCGGGCGAGATCGGCAATATGGTCAACTTCCTGGTGTGATAATGGCATAGGACGAATTATAACGTATTCCACTATCTCCAGACCTGGGCATACCAGCGCAAATATTTTTCCACATGCGCAGACCAGTATTTTTCGTCATGCCAACCAATAAACTTATGCCACTCATGCGGGATATTATTCTTAACCAGAAACTCTTCAAACGAAACAATAACCTCATACTCGCTATCACTATCGCCCGCATCCAACCAGATCCGTGGCATTTGATCAGGTCGAAGTGCCAGCACATTCCGGGAGAGGGATTTTTCATCGGTAAAAAATATTGCCGGCGAATGCCCGCCAATAGCGCCAAACAAATCCGGATGACGCGCCCCGATATGCAAGGCCCAGGCCCCGCCCCGCGAAAGCCCGCCAATTGCGCGCTGACCAGCAGACGGTCGGGTACGATAGACTCCATCTATCGTTGGAACAAGCTGCTTGATAAAGACATCCTCAAAATTGTATTCAGCGGGTTGTTTATAAGAGTAATCAAACGGGAAAACCATCAAAAACGGTGGGACATCCCCAGAAGCAATCATTTGATCCGCGCTCATAACTGCACCAATCCTGATCCACTGATCTTCAGTGTAACCCTGCCCATGCAGCAGGTAGAGCACCGGGTAACGCTGCTCTTTATCAAAATTATAGCAGGGCGGCAGATAAACTGTGTAGCGCATCGGCTTGGCCAACAGTGGCGTCGAAATGGCGCTCATTTTCAGACTGCCCTCCTTCGAGCTGCAGACAGGTTGGCTAACAGGCGCGGCTGAAACCGGGGATGGTAACACAGCCAGGCTGGCAGTTGCGCTCACAGCCGGCTCTGTGCGGATGGAAACAGGGGAAATAAACTGCGGCACAGCCTGCGGTTGGGAGCAAGCCGATAAAAATAAAGCAAATGGAAGAAGAAATAGCGAGAAATGGATCGATTTATAAAACATTTACAAGATACCCGATAAATTCATTTGACGAGTCAGCCAGTTGGCATTATACTCTTTTCGCTCAAGTCATATCGGGGTGTAGCGCAGTTGGCAGCGCACCGCGTTTGGGACGCGGGGGCCGGCGGTTCAAGTCCGCCCACCCCGACTGATGAAAGCCTCTGGTCTAAACAACCAGAGGCTTTTTTATTTACCCAATGTTTGTACTGATTAAAAAAATCTCCCAAGCAGCAATAATTTATTATCGTATGGTTTCTTCATTTTGAGCTGAATAAAAAAGGGGAAAATTTTGGGGTGTTTTTCTAAGGCGAAGCTTTCGAAAAACACCCCAACCCCAATGCAATAAACTATACTGAAGATTGCTGAAGAATAAGGCACTTGCCGGCCAAAATGGAAGTAAAATTGAATGTGATAATTGCATGGAGGTTCGAAATGACAAAACAAATTTTTGATGGTGTGATCGAAGCAGTACGCTATGCGCAGGATGGCAAAATTGATGTGGTGCGGGCGTTTGAACGCCGGGGAGCCACCTTTTCTGATAGCATTATTATCATGCGTGCCAATCTTGTAACCCGTCTCAAAAATGGTCAAAAATTTATTACTGGCACGCGTAAAGAATTTT
>CAZLJB010000276.1:0-5086 GCA_964559195.1 uncultured Anaerolinea sp.
GGATGCCTGACAAAAATTCATTCATACACATCACGATGTACTGACAAAGGAGTATATAAATGACAACTGAGCTTAAGCCATTGGAACCCCTCAAGACGCACTATCGTCTTCAATATCTGACAAATGAACAACTGAACCAACTTCAGAACGCCACCCTGAACGTGATGGAACGTACCGGTGTGAAATTTCCATCCGAGAAAGCACTGAAAGTGCTGGCAGAACATGGCGCAAAGGTTGACTTTGAAAAGCAGATTGCGCGCTTTCCACGCGATATTGTGATGAATTACCTGTCTAAAACGCCGCGCTATTTCAATATTGGCGCACGCAACCCATTCTATGACTTTCACCTGGGGGATGGTGGTACGTATTTCACAACCGATGGCTGTGGAGTTGAGACAATCGACCTGGACACCCGCCAGCGCCGGCCTTCCTGCAAGGCCGATGTTGGCATGATGGCCCGTGTGGCCGATTATTTACCTTCGGTAGCCTTCTATTGGCCAATGGTCAGTTCGCAAGAAAACGGACGGACTGCACCTCTGCACGACCTGGACGCCGGTTTCCGCAACACCCTGAAACATATCCAAAGCGAAACCATCATGGGCGAAGCAGATGCGCGCTATGCCCTTGAAATGTCAACTGTCATCGCGGGCAGCCGCGAAGAACTGCGCAAACGCCCTAATTTTTCGCTGCTGGTCTGCACAATTGCCCCCCTGATTCAAGACAAGGACGGGATTGAAGGCGCCATGGTTCTGGCTGAGGCTGGCGTACCGGTTGGCTTTTTATCCATGCCAACCATGGGAACCACCGCGCCAGCCACCCTGGCCGGCGCGCTGGCAATGGGCGATGCCGAAGTTATCAGTGCGACTGTGCTGATGCAAATGGTGGCGCCTGGCGCACCAGTTTTTCATTCCATGATGCAGGCCTGGGCAGATCCAAGCTCTGGCAATTATGTCAGTTATCCGCTGGATGCGCGTGGGCGCTATGCGCCCGTGGAAATGGCCCACAACTGGGGCATGCCTGCCCTGGGAGCCTGCTACGGTACCGACGCGCGCGAAGCTGGCACCTGGCAATCCGGATCGGAAGTGGCCCTGGATGCTTACATGGTCGGATTGACCGGCGCAGAATTTGTGACCGGCATGGGCCTAACCCACACTTACACACGCCTGTACCCAGAATCACTGCTTTTAGATAACGATATTTACCAGAAGGCACGTCACTACCTGATGACAATGGATATCAACGATGAAAGCCTGGCGCTCGATACAATCGATGCCGTTGGACCTGGCGGACATTACCTGGCTCAAAAACACACCCGCAAGCACATGCGCGATTCCATGAAACGCGGTGTAGCCCACCAGGTTGGTCCAGATGGCAGATATCGCGACCCACGTGAGTATGCCATTGATCAAACCCGCTGGATTCTTGAAAATCACCACCCCGAACCGGTGGATGCTGATCGGCAAAAAGAACTGGATCGTATCCTGGCGGCCGCTGACAAAGAATTAAGCAAGTAAACTTACTCAAGCTCAACACCCATCCTTGTTGAGAAGGGCTATCCCGAAAGGGAAATATTATGCCAAACCGCACAACCCCAAACCTGCAACCGATTACCCCGGCTTATCACGATTTGCCTGGCAAATCGCGGATATTAATTGACACACAGCTTGAACAAATGAAATCCGCCACGCTGGAAATCCTGAACGAGATGGAAGCTACGTTCAACAAAACAATTAAGCAAATCCAGAGTGAAACCATTATGGACACCAAAATGGCAACATATGCCGTGGATGTGGCGCAGGAAAAAATCAAATGGATCCTGGAGCATCATCTGCCAGCGCCTCTGGAACCACATCGTCAAAAAGAACTCAGCCATATTCTAAAAATGGCCAACCGGACATTTGAGTAGCGGGGAAAATACTGAATTTAGATTGTTGATTGCCTTCCGATCCTGGCACAAATTAATGCGCCGTAATCCAATCACGACAGACTGTCGTATGGGTTTCAGACGTTGAATCCAGGAGCTGGATCCAACGCGTAATCCTATTCAAACAAACAACCATTAAGAAAATAAACAACGAAAGAAGGATTTTATGAGAGCACAGATCCAGGTGCTTTCGGCAGACGAACGGAATCAAATACACGAGCGCAGTTTGAAACTGCTTGGGCCAAAGGGCAGCGGCATACACGTGATGTCTGAGCGTGGTCGCAAACTACTGGCCAAAGCTGGCGCAGAGGTTGATGAAACAACCGAAATCGTTCGTTTTCCGCGTACGCTGCTGGAAGAATGCATAAATCTCACTCCAAAGAAATTCAATCTCGGCGGGCGGCGAGCAGGCTGGGATCTGGAGATGAACAGCGGAAAATGTTCATTACTGGCAGATGGCGGAGCAGTCAGCGTATTGGATTGGGAAACCGGAGAAATCAGACCGGGTAACTTTGACGATTGGCTGAAAGCCACCCACCTGATTGATGCCATGGATGATATTGGCATTTATTGGAACATGGTGGAAGGCGGCCTGGCCTCCGAATCTCTAAGCGATTTTGTCTCGTACTGGCGCAATTTATTTAAAAATTGTTCAAAACACATCCAGGATTCGACTGATTCGGCCGAAAAATCACGTTTGCTGTTGGAAATTTTACAGATCACTTTCGGCGACAAGAAAACCATCCGGGAAACACACCCTTTTTCACATATTTTGTGCCCTATGTCACCACTTGTAATTGACGACATCTATACCGATGCCTACCTTGAGCTGGCTGGCTGGGATATCCCGGTTGCATTGATGCCCATGCCTTTGATGGGTGCCACAGGTCCGGCAAGTATGATTTCAAATGTACTGCTGGCCAACAGCGAAGCCCTGGCCATCCTGTGCCTGGTACAGGCAGCCGAACCAGGCACTCCGATCATATATGCGCCTTTTCCACAAACCATCGAGCCCTACACCTGGCGCTACACCGGCGGAGCGGTGGAAAATTCAATTTTTGGTGCGGCCATGACCGAGATGGGCCGCCACTATGGCTTCCCGGTCGAAGCTGGAACCGGTGGAACCGACCAATATTACCCGGGAGCGCAGGCCAGTTATGAACGCGCCATTAACTGGTCCCTGCCGACCATGGCCTGGCCAGATATCCTGGTGGGGCCCGGTCTGTTAGGCGGGTCAACCATCCTGTGCCTGGAGCAAATGGTGATGGATGTTGAAATATTCCGGCGCTGCTCGCGCCTGCACGAAGGCATCCCGACTGACTCAGATCGCTGGTTGGATGAGATTATCAACCAAACTGGACCCGGCGGCAATTTTATGAAACAAAAATCAACTATGAAGGCTGTTCGAGATGGCAGATGGTATCTGAGCAAAATGGGTTTTCACGATACCTATGAAAAGTGGAAAATTGCCGGGATGCCCGACATCATTGACGAAATTCAAGATATCACCACAAATATATTAAAAGATTACCATCCCCTGGCCTTGAATGCCGATGCCGACCGGGAATTGGAACGACTGGAACGGCGCGTCAGGATAATCAATCCATAAACTTATCGAGAGGAACTTATGAAGTTCACAGCGCAATTTCTTTCAGAAGATGAACAAAACCACATTCATTCAGAGACTTTACACATATTAGCCGATGTAGGTATTAAATTTCACGGTGAGAAAGCCCTGCCTCTCCTTGAAAAAAATGGGGCCAAGGTGGATTGGGACACGAAAATCGCCCGAATTCCCAAAGAGATCGTGGATGAAGCATTACGCGTGGCGCCAAAATCGTTTGTACTGGGAGCGCGCAACCCGGCCTATAACTACCCAATGCCATCTCCGGTCACGCGCTACTGCGTGGACGGAACATCAGCCTTTGTACTTGACCAGCAAAGTGGGCAAAAACGATATGGCACAGGCCAGGATATTGAGGACAGCCTGCGCATTTTCCAGCAATTGGACATGGGTGTAATGGCATGGGCCCCAACCGTGGCTTCGGATGCCCCGGCTCATTCGCGGGTCCTGCACGAATTTTTCGGGATCATGAAATCAACATCCAAGCACGGTCAACATGAGGTTCATCATCCCGGCCAAATTCCTTACCTGGTGGAGGGACTGAAGGCGGTCATGGGCAGCGAAGATGCCATTCGCAATAAATTAGATTACTCGCTGATCTACTGCCCGGTGGCACCACTGATGCATGATGGCGAGATGCTGGATGCATATATCGAGCTGGGCTACTGGAATATGCCTGTCATGGTGCTGCCCATGCCAGTCAATGGCACCACTGGTCCTGCCAGTTTGTTCTCCAATCTGTGCCTGGCCAACGCGGAGGCCCTATCATCCATTGTGGTTTTCGAGCTGGCTCACCCCGGAAGACCAATAATTTACAGCAGCGCCACCGGTTCCGTAGATTTTCGCAGCGGCGCATACCTGGCGGGAACTCCAGAAATGGGGCTGCAGTCGGCTGCCATGATCACAATGGGCCGTTTTTATAACCTGCCAAGCTCTTCGGCAGGCTGTTCATCAGATGCCAAGGAACCCGGCGCAGAGGCCATCCTGGATAAATTAATCACTACCATTCCACCCGTCTCTGCCGGAGCAGACATTATCATTGGATTGGGAGAAATTGAGGGTGATCAACTGCTGATTTTGGAACAGCTGATCGTGGATAATGAATTGGCTCATCTCTGTGAAAGACTATACGCCGGAGTAGATGGCAGCGAATCGAAAAACCTTTACGATGACATTGCCAGGGTGGGACCTGGAGGTCACTTCCTGGGATCCAGGAAAACCCGCCAGGCGGCCAGAAGCGACGAGTTTTTTATGTCCAACCTGATCGACCGGCATCCCTATGAATCCTGGATGGAGCTGGGCAAACCCAACATGTACCGGACCGCCCGCCTGAAAGTCAACGAAATCCTGTCTGCTCCAATGGTGGATCCTCTTTCAGAGGATGTCATCGATGCGCTTGACCGTATTTTGCATAAGGCCGACAAAGAACTTGTCGAACCCAATTAATCATCATTATTTCAAGGAAATATAGGAGAATTAATATGTCTGAAGAACTCTTTTCCAAAATGGCCCAAAGCATCATTGACGGCGATTCGGAT
>CAZLJB010000277.1:0-3735 GCA_964559195.1 uncultured Anaerolinea sp.
GATTGAAAACCTAAATTCTGAGCTTTTTGCCATTAAAAAAAGCCGCGGGTGGAAGCTAATCTGGTATTTGTGGCAAATCCGTCTTTTCGTAATACCGCATGACTCCCAGCGAGAAAGGATAATCAATCAACTATTGCCTGCAGTTATGAGCTTCAAACCCCACCTTTTGCATTTTTCAGGGGATTTGACCAAAAAGATCCTCAGAAAATATTCCTTAGGCACGTCCCGACACGCTTTAGCCTTTAAAAGGTATAAGCAGCTAAGATTACGGGCATTTTCGTCTGACCTGAGTTCTTTGCGCGTTCCATACCAAAAAGATTTGGTTTCAATTGTGTTGCCTGTTTATAATGGCGCTGGTTTTATTCGAGAAGGGCTGGATAGTATCCTGAATCAGTCCTATCAAAATTTCGAGTTAATTATTGTTGACGATGGCTCTCAAGACAATACACTGGAAATCCTGGAAGAATATGCCCTGAAGGATGCACGTTTAAAAATTTTCCACCAGGATAACCAAAAACTACCAAGAGCACTCACGCGCGGTTTTCAACTTACCAAAGGTGAATTTTTAACCTGGACAAGTCATGACAATCGCCTCAAACCAGATTTTTTATTCAAAATGATCACCTGTTTACGCAGACATCCTGCCTGGGATATGGTTTATGCAAATATGGACATTATTGGAGATGATGGCAAACCCTTACGAGATTCATCCTGGTTTGGGGGTTACCAGCAACCCCATGGTAGTGAACATATTAATTTACCGGTAGATACTTCTGAGTTAAATACCTGGCCTAATAATTTTATTGGAGGAGCCTTCATGTACCGGTCCCGTGCAAGCTGGCTGATCGGCTCTTACAGCCAATGGCAATATACACGTGAAGACTATGATTATTGGATGCAGATTAATTCCAACCTGACTTTAAAACATGCGGATTTTAAGGAGCCCATTTACGATTACCGGTTTCATCCGAATTCGCTCACCCAACAGGACAAACAATTGCGGATCACCGCGGATCGAAAGTATTTAATGATTTTCGATGATTTTCGACGCGACTTTTCCCAAATGCCGATGCTGTGTTTTATTGATCAAGAATCTTTACCCGACGCGGCAAACGAAATTTCCAGTAACTTTGTTGAGACTATTTCCCGTTCCAATCAAGTCAGTTTTGATTCAAACCAATTTCAGAATTCCACTTCACCACATTCATGGATACTATCGGTATATATAAAAATTTCGTCCAATCCTGTTGCGGCAGCAGCACCCTTCCATCAAATTTTGCCTGTCAATGTGATCAAAATTTTTCTTTGCATCAATTACTCGCAGGACCAGGGAAACCTGCCAAAACTGGTCGACCCGAATTGGGACATGTGTTTGTTTTGTGGGCCAACGAATATTCTCCCTGAATTAGAAAAAGATCACCAGGGCTGGTGGGCATCTCAGAATATTCAACCACTCATCACTGCCATGGATATCTTTGTTCGCACGCGAGCCATAAGCCTGATAGAACAAGATATCCATCAACTACAGCCCGCTCAATTTAAAATTTCGGTAATCATTTGTACATATAAGGGCGGACCAGGCCTGGAGTCTGCCCTGCATTCAATCACCAACCAGACCATGGCTTCCAGAGACTATGAAGTAATCATTGTTGATAATAATCCAGCAGGCGCCATTTCAGATCAGCTCACCCATCGAATCCAGACAACGGGTATGGACAACTTCAGATGCAAATTTCGCCTGATCTATTGCCCAATTCTTGGCCTTTCGTATGCGCGCAATGCAGGTATTTCAGAAGCACATGGCGAAATTTTGTTTTTTCTGGATGATGATGCCATCGTAAAGGAAGATATTTTGGAGCTATACTGGCAGGCCTTCCAGGAACACCCAGATGCTGGTGTCATCGGCGGCCATATTATTCTCAAAATTCCAGAAAAACTTTTCATACCATGGAAAGATGGTTGGGAACGTTACTGGAGTCATTTTGTCACGCCATTTTCTAATTACACAATTGTAAATAATTGGTGGGAATTTCCATGGGGTGCCAATTGGTGCGCGAGAAGAAAAGTGTTGCTTCAAATCGGAGGGTTTAGAGGAAGGTTTGGACGTCGAGGAAGCAACTACGGTGGCGGCGAAGAGATTGTGGCCGCAAGCCTCGTTCAAAAATTAGATTATTGTGTAGCTGTTTTACCCCAGGCAGTCGTGCTTCACAATGTGGATCCAACCCGCTTCACGCTGGAGCATTTACAACAAACCATAAAAGCCGGGATCTTTGTTCAATACCAGGCCCAAAAGGAATTATATCTTCCCGTTGAAACCAACTTGCAAAATAGCGGCCTGCAAATATTGGGCACCTTCCGAAGGGTGATCACTTTTCTTTTACACACGAATGATACTGTAAGCCAGGCTGACTTGTTAGAAGCATATTTTCATCTATCTGCACGAATACTTTTATTTAGACAACAACTGCTTGATTTAACTCAACGAATTCGTCCCCCAGCCCGCTCAATAAAATAAGCAACCATCCAATAACCTTCATGATTTCAAACGCCACAAAACATACCGAACGGTTTCAATGGGATCTCGATCAACGATCCGTTATTTTTGTGGCCTGTTCATTGCTAACCTTGTTTATAGCGATATACAGCCTTGGATATTCCGGCACGTTTGTGACAGATGACGAACATCTGCTAGCATCACGCACGCTGAGCCTGGCCTTTGACCAAACTATTAATGATGATCGCGTGTACGGAAACAGCCGGCATTATGCACTCTCTAACCTATCCCCCAAATACGCGGCCAATGCCACTAATATTGAACCAATCGAGCCATTTTTAGGATCAATATTGGTTCGAATCACATCTCACCTTCCGATCGGCCGGGTTCAGACCATATTTTTATTAAATATTTGGGTGACGGCGCTTTCAGTTGTCGTGGTGTTTTGCGCGGTACTCATCAATGGCTACTCAAAATCCAGTGCCATCATTGGGGCGTTCCTTTTTGGTTTAGGCACCCAGGTTTGGCCTTATGCGATGACATATTTTCGTGACTCCCTGGCAATGTTGTTTTTATTATTGGCCTGGAGCTGCACAACAATCATTACACGAAGACCCGCCTATGCCATATTCCAGCAAGCCAAATGGCTTGCCTGGTTTGGTCTGCTTGTTTTTTTTGCCCTGGGGGTTCTGACAAAAAACACGGTTGCCATAGCGGCCCCAGTATTATTACTTATGATATTAATAAATTCAAACCAGAAAAGATCTATTTTTCAATTTCAAATAAAAACTATTCCGAAAAATGACTGGATAAAAATTGTTTGTTTCGTTACTATCTTGCTTCTAGGCTTGATTATTTGGATTGTTATTTTCCCACATATAAATCTATTGGCAAGATTTACGCCAGGATATTATTTCCAATTATTAGTTTTCTTCTTTACAACCCCTCACCCAAAACTACTCGAAGCCCTCAGCGGTCCTTTTGTCAGCCCCGGAAAAAGTATTTTCCTGTTTTCTCCGGTTCTCCTGTTGTCGCTGATTGGCCTTGTCAGACATCCAAAAAAAACCTGGCCTGCCTGGCTGTATTTGATTTTATTGGTCACTGGGCAGGCTTTGTTCTACGATGCTGAATGGTGGGGTCACGTCAATTGGGGTTTACGTTTTGTATTACCTGCAATTCCCCCATTATTGGTTTCAATTGCTCCGATAATCGAAGATTGGGTTCATTTCGCATTTGGCAGA
>CAZLJB010000277.1:3835-5085 GCA_964559195.1 uncultured Anaerolinea sp.
CAGCATTATTGCTAACGACTGGTTTATCAGTTACCATGCTTTTTTCCTACGGTTCAGATCCAGCATATTATCGCTCGAGAATTGATCTGGATGCATCTCGTAAAATCATTTCTCAGGAATATTTACCGGGCGATCTTGTGTTAATAAAATCCTATGGAACGCCTGCCTGGGATTACTGGATGAATTGGGCCGATCCCCATTTGCCCTGGACATCCCTGCCCTTCTCCTTCCCCAAACCCGATCAGCTCATAAAATCCAAAGCGCTGAACGATCCGGAAATAGCTTTGGATGAAATAACTTTATCCATTCTAAAGAAAGTGCCTGGTACCATTCACCGTGTCTGGATTGTTATCCCGTCTGACTCGCCGGGCGCGAACCTGGATTTGGAAGTGGATTGGTTGAGAAAATACGCTGTTTCAAATAAATTATGGGATTTTCAGGTTGCTGACATGGAAACCAGGTTATTTTTATTTAATATCAGCCCATAAGCACACCGCTCCTTAATCTATTCGTAGCCGCTGACGCATATCATGCTTCTCTTCCAAACTCAGTCACATACGAAACTCCAAAATAAATGCAACTTATCAATGCGGCCTCATTTCGCCAGCTCAAAGCGCCGGTCACACATCCCATTCCACGCGCATTGGCTGCAGGCCTTGGAACAAAACAGCCCACTGATTTGCTCCCCAATCACCAGGATGAAGGAAAGCGATTTGATCGGCAGCATGACATTGCTCGCAGAAAGCTGAATACCTATCTTTTCAACCGGGATCAAATCAAAAAGAAAACGCTGCGATTCAAGTTCCGTGTCGCCGCGATCATCCCCTGGGGCCCAATATCGTGCCCCGTATTGCCCTCTGAGATCCTCGGCGATAATTTGCGCCAACCTGGAAACAGCCAGCGTTCCAACCATATCCAAATAATAACCCGGCAGGTAATCCTGTTTTTCGAAATATTGGTGCGTTTGTTTTTCCAACCGTCCACCGATGGTACAAACCACACCAAGCATAGATTGGATGCCTGAAAATGATCGTCTGGATGTACCAGGAAAGGCAGAAAAATGATCAGGTTCAATGATTGACCAAATACCAACCGGCTCGAGCAGATCAAGGGCTTCGGCTACAACCGCCTGCTTGGTGTTTTCAAGTTTGGCATTAACCTTTTGCTTGCGGCTGGTCATACGATCAAGCGTATCAAAATCGGGGATCACATGCTCCCCTCCAATCTTGATTATATTTGCGTGAGGTTGT
>CAZLJB010000278.1:0-5073 GCA_964559195.1 uncultured Anaerolinea sp.
AGATAGCTTCAGGTGACTGGAGTTCAGACGTGTGCTCTTCCGATCTGAGCAGAGCTGTACGAATGCGTTCCATAGTTCGGCTGGCGGCTGCTTCACTGGTTGTCGGAAGTACCAATATAAAAGTTGTGTCATCCCATCGACCGATCAGATCATTACCGCGTAATTCTTTTTGTAGGACTGCGGCTACATGGCGCATAAGCTGCTGGACTACGCCTTGAGGTAAGGTATCGATCATATCGACCAACCCATTCAAACGAACCAATCCGGTAGAAATTACCGCAGTGGGGTCTTGTGCAATCAGTTCTTCCAGACGATTTTGCAAATATCTGCGATTAAGTACCATGGAAACAGGATCCAGGCTGGCACGATTGCGATAAGAATCAAGAGGAACACGAATTTGTTCACTCATAATCGCCAGGGCAGCCCCAATAACCAGGCCAAGCAAGGCAGCCACACCTGCATCTCTGACCGGTTGGGGAGAAATAGGTAAGACAGGAACCAAAGCCGGATCCAGAACAGTAATATCATAAACCTGATATAGATGTTTGATATATGTAATCGCATTCTGCCCAGTATTATTCGCCAATGACGCCACCAGTACGGCATCTGGACCCGTTATAGTCAGCTCGAGGATATTTGTATCCGTAATCACCACGGTAGAACGTGTATATTTTTCACTTTTTGCCGGGCTTAGATTCATGGCGCGCAAGGTCTCATCATAGATCCGCTGGCTGTTCAAGAACTCAGCATAGGTCTGGATGATTGAGCGTTTATCCAATGCCTGCATACTATTCAGTACTTCGGTCCCAGTAATGCTCATTGTCGGACTGGGACTGACCGAAAAACGAGCGCTAGCCTCGTAGGTTGGCGCAGTAAAATATGCAGAAAGCAGGGCGACATTTAACGCTACCAGGATTGTCAAAGCAACAATCCACCAACCTCGTTGAAGCATTCGTAAATACAATTTAATTTCCATAAGACTCTCCGTATTTTGTGACGAATTGACGTTTTATTTGAATTATGCCTGAACAGCACTTTTCATTAACAATGATAATTGTTGAACGTTATAGTGAAGGTTATATTGCATCATGACTAATTCTTTTCCATTTTCCGCCATGCGCCTGGCATTCTGGACATTTTTGTAAATCACTTCAATGGCATTGACCAGGATATCTACATCCTGGGGTTGTACCGTCAAGCCAGTAACTTGATCCTGGACCAATTCCGGGATGCCTGAAATTGCCGTGGCGACAACCGGAACTGAACAAATCATCGCTTCCATAATACTGACCGGAATACCTTCCATCTTACCGCTGGGTGTAATAATACTTGGCTGCACGTAGCAATTCGCCTGGGGCAACATTTGAGCAATTTCTTCTTGTGGACGGGGGCCCAATAATTGAACAACATGATCCAACCCCAATACAGAAATTTGAACGGATAATTCAGACTGCAACTCCCCTCCCCCGATAATCCGGCATCGAAATGGAACACCTCGCTTATTTAATTTAGCACAGGCTTCTATCAAGTATTTTTGTCCTTTATAGGGTTGCAAGGAACCAATACACAGAATTTCAAATACCCCATCCTGCAAAGAGTCGGAAAAAGATTCGAGATGAACAGAATAATCTTCAGGCAATACCCCACAACGAATTACCTGTGTTTTTATACGTATCCATTCTCCGAACAAGTCGATAAGATAATTACGATTAAATTCAGAAATGGCAACAATAAATACGGCATCTTTGAGCTTGGTGCCCAGCATCTCTTTTTCAACATAGATATCATGCGCATGCACAGTGATACTATATGAAATACCCGTGAAACGGTAGATAATCCAGGCGGCCAATGCGGGGTGAGTGGCAAAGTGGGCATGTACATGTTGAACCCCCTCGCTCTGCATCAACGTTGCCATTTGCACACTTTTCGGAAAAATAGCCAAAGCACGCACCAGGAATTTCAAACTTGTACGATTCGCCCAACCTACCTGTGCTAACAAAGAGAGAAACAACAAAGGATGCTTAATAAAAGTGAAGATATTTGTTTTTATAAGCGATGCGGAAATAAAAGGGAGGTTATTTGCGCGCTCCAAAAAACTGAGCGCCGCAGAATGAACGACATCCTGTTGCTGAAGGATAAGAGGATATACAGCAATATCCCAACCTAATTTTTCCATCTCTATCATTTCTCTCAAAATGAAAGTTTCGGATAAATTAGGAAAACGTGACATGATATAAGCCAACTTACCGCTGCCCATTCCATTCCTCTTACGCTAAAGCCAGTCGATGGTCTAAAAAAGATGGTTTCTGTTGATAATAAATCTATGAGTTACCAACCCGATTAACTCATTACGAAAAAATTATGAGTAAATAATGAAAAAAGTCGCTTAAAAAAGCAGCTATGTTAAAAATATTTTACCAGATTATTCATGTACATGCAAAATAATGGTTCATATGGCGATTTTTATCATCTAATTATTCAGGACCCAGCGCACTACCAAACAAGATGGGCTTACACTGCCCCTCTTTGCTTGAAAACAGCTGTCACAGTACGGAACAAAATCACAATATCCAACCACATCCCGCGCCTCTCAATATAGGCGATATCCATCCTTAAGCGATCATCAAATTCGATGGATCCACGTCCTTCAATTTGCCATATACAAGTAATACCGGGCACTACATCCAGGCGTTCTGTGTGCCAGAGCTTATAGGTTTCAGGGCCAAACGAGGTTGGTCGAGGCCCCACCAGAGACATCTCACCCCGTAATACGTTTAACAATTGAGGTATTTCATCCAGACTGGTTTTACGCAAAAATTTCCCAAGCCGAGTTACTCGAGGATCCCTGGTTATTTTAAAGTCCGGCCAATGCAGTTCATTCAAATGGGCATAAGTTATCTTCAATTCTTCGGCATTAGCCACCATGGAACGGAATTTATACATTTTGAACCTGTTTCCGCCTTTGCCAGTCCGTAGTTGAACAAAAATAACCGGCGCTCCCGGCGAGGTGACTGCAATAAGCAAGGCAACCAACCCCATCAATGTCAACCAGAATGGCATGGTCAGGATGACAAGAGTCAAATCAAAAATACGTTTGACGCGTAAATAAGCGTAAACAGGTAGGAGACGTTTGGACGGATCAAAGGACTTGACCCAATCCATGTTGGATTTTCTAGGTTTTCTGACCATAAATAATGATACTTATTGAATTAAATTATTTTCAGCATTTTCTGTGACCGGCTCAAATGCAACTGGCGTTATTCGCTGGACTGCTTTTTGAACCAAATCCTCAAAAGTTAGGGCCTCATCTGGAAAGGAAGCTGAGCCAAACTCAACATTCCTGCCGACGGTTTCTGCCACAGTTTTCGCAATCCTTTCAGCCAGTTTGGTTGAATAGGAAAATTCTGTTTCGGGGCAAACCAGGATGAAACGATTCTGCGTATCACTTAAAATCAGATCTGTCTCTCGCACCTGTTCATTAATCACATGCCCAATCCTGGCAGCAGAAAAGCGTGACAAAACATCCCGTTCCAAAACATCATCTGATCTGACTGATTTGGGAAGGCCTTTCTCCAATTGCACAACCAGAAGTGATAGTGGGCGATGGTACCGGCGGCTGCGGGTTAATTCTGCATTGATCCGGTCTCCGGAAGATCTCAAATCCATGGTTCGATTTGGATAAGTCAGGGTGGTAAGTTCGTCAAGCAGCCGGTTGACATGTTTTGTCTGTCGCGCCACATCATAGGAAAGCCCGGCAGATATTCCTACCAGCACAAACTCTAAAAGGATTAATTCCAGGGAATGATGAACTGCCATATTCCAATATACAACACGGACAACCCCGTAAACGATAGCCCAAATAAATAGAAATTGGTAAAACGAGATAAAGGTCAATGGCACAATCACAAGTGCCGAAAACACTGCCAGGGCGACCAGAATAAAAAATATGGAATCAAAATTAATTAAATTCTTTTCAACAAAATCAACCTGGGCAATCCCAAATATCGTAAAGATGTAAACCAATAAAAATAAAATAGAATTTTTTAAATCACCCATGCTTTTATCCCTTCTGAATACCAAAAATCAGGCAAGCTGTCTTTACGGAAATATCGATAATTTTCAAATCACAATTGGAATAATTCAGTAGTAGATCTTTAGCATTCATCATTTCGATTTTTCAACCTTGCTGCGAATATCACCATCTCAGGTACAACAATAGCTGACATGGCGCCCATCGGTGTTTCAATCTAAATCTGAATTCTTATTTGGATTACAAAAAAGGATCCTGGTCAAATGATTTTTGGGGCCTGGTTTTCAAATACTCTTTTATGGCAAGAGTAACCATCCCCAATATAATTGTGCTTCCTGATGAACTTTCCAAGTAATCATATCATCAAGTGCTTATTTTTTCACACGAAATATTAAAATTCTACAAAAATGTTAATATCCATCGATCCAGGCTGCCCTGGAAATTAACGTTTGTGAAAAAAAGATGAAAAACTAGCCAGTTGGAATTCAGAAACCCGGGTATTTTTTGCAGGAAGAATAACAACACCACGAATGAAAAAAAGCCGAGGCAAGCACGGCTTTTTTCTTGATTCGTAAGAATTTACTTCGCGTAATCTACTGCCCTTGTCTCCCTAATCACAGTTACCTTGATTTGTCCGGGGTATTGCATCGATTCTTCGATCTTTTTGGCGATGTCGCGCGCCAGGCGGGTGGAGGCCAGGTCGTCGATTTCTTCGGGGCGCACAATGATGCGAACTTCACGTCCGGCCTGGATCGCAAAGGCTTGTGAGACCCCTTCAAAGGAAGTGGCCATTTCCTCGAGGGTGCGGATGCGTTTAATGTAAGCTTCCAGGTCTTCGCGTCGCGCGCCGGGTCTGGCGCCCGAAATGGCATCCGCGGATTCGGCGATCACGGCTTCGACCGATTCCTGTTCGATTTCGTGATGATGCGAGGCGATTGCATTCACAACCGCCGGATGAACCCCATAACGCTTGCAGAATTCCGCGCCAAGCGAGGCGTGCGTGCCTTCCTGATTATGATCCATGGCCTTGCCGATGTCGTGCA
>CAZLJB010000279.1:0-5072 GCA_964559195.1 uncultured Anaerolinea sp.
AACCCGCAACCTACTGATCCGAAGTCAGGCGCTCTATCCATTGAGCTACGTAGGCCTTGCGCCAGATGATCTGAGCAAAGAGATTATACTGGCAAATCAGGTTGCCTGCAAATCCAAAAAATAAAATTTACTCAGCGCTATCCTTCTCAATTAATTTTGCTGAAATAGTCGTCCAGATGTTCAATTATTTCGCCAAAATTTTTCCGGCCCAACCCGATTCTAAAGTAACCTCCCGGATAATCGAAAATGCTGCCCGGCACGATCATGATGCCTTCTTTCGCTAGAATATCCTGGCAGAAATTTTCCACGCTGCCCGTGCCAAGCCATCTTGGAAATGCAATCGAACCAGCCGTGGGAGATTTCCAATCTGCAAAGTTTTTGTGCTTTTTGAAAAATTGTTCTGCCAGGCTGATGTTCCCGCGGATAATTTCCAGGTTGCGTGCTACGATTTGTTCGGTATTTTGAAGTGCGATGATCGCCAGGATTTCGGAAGGGGCGCTGTTGCAGATGGTGGTGTAATCTTTGTAGCTTACCCAATTTTGCGCCAATGTTTTTTGTTGGGTTGCGAGCCAACCAATTCTTAACCCGGGTAGAGCGTATGATTTGGACAATCCAGAAAGGGCGATGCCCTGCTCATAAACATCGCAGACCGAGGGCAGGCGCAGGGTTGGGTCACTTTCCAACAACCGGTACATTTCATCACAAAAGACATAAACATCGTGTTTTTTTGCCAACTCCAGAATTGCGATATATTCGTCACGGCTGGGGATGAAACCGGTCGGGTTATTCGGGAAATTAAGCACCAGCAGGCGGGTCTGTGGTGTGAAGCTGTCCGCCAATTTATCCAGATCAAGATGCCAACCGTCCGGCGTGGGTTCCAAAACCCAGGTGGTCAGATTGCAACCAATTGAGATGGCGATTTCGTACAGGGACTGGTAGGCGGGTGCGATGGCGATGACATGTTCGCCCGGGTTCAATAATGTTTGCATTGCGATAAAGATAGCTTCTTCAGGGGCGGCGATGACTACATTTTCCGGGCTGATTTGTGTATGGAGGTTTGCAATTTCAGTTCTCAAAAGCGGATTTCCCGACGATTCTGTGTAACCAAGTTTAAGGTTGTGCCACAAATCCTGGCTTTCGGGAGATGCCATACTTAGCATTTCTGCCAGGGTCAGGCTTTCGCAATCTGATGAACTTAGCATATACCTGGCGCTGAATTCGTGTTGAGCAAAATATCGTTCGAGTTTGAAAGGTTTGATGGGCATGTTGGGTCTCGGAGTGTGTGGACTAATTTTGGATTGAGCGTTAATGCGTAAAAGCTGGATTGAATTTATCAGAATATTTCGGGAAAAATCGTAATGCTTTCGGCAGGAAGCCTTACGGGAGTACCTGTTGGTTTGGTTAGTTTGCCTGGTTGATCATCAAATTCGATAGCATCAAGCATCTCTGTCCTGGCCTGGGTGGGCCCAGGATTTTGTCCGAAAATTGGGAACGGGAGTAAGTTCAGATGGGTAATTTTCTGGTCGAACTCTGAAATCAGGCCAATCCTTTATTGCGAAGATATGAATACCATAAAAGGCGTGCGGCTACTGCACGCCATGGTTGCCAGGCCATGGAAATGTCTATGAGTTCAATGGAGCTCGGTCGAGTAGATAGTTTTTTAAGTTTCTGTACCGCTACCGCCAGCGCCAGATCGCCGGATGGCCAGGAGTCAGGCCGAAGGAGCACCATCAGTAGGTAGATATCCGCAGTCCAGGGGCCAATCCCTTTTACTTTCATCAGTGCCATGCGCGCGTTATTATCGTCCAGGTATGTCAACGCTTCCAAATCCAGGGATTCGTCAAGTATACTGGAGGCCAGGGCGCGGCAGGCTGCAGTTTTTTGCCGGCTGAAACCGATGGCTTTTAGTTCGTCAGCATTAAATTTCAAGAATGAATATGGGGTGAGCTGGTTCAGGCTGGCAGCTTGAAGTTTTAAGAATGCGGACCGGGCGGATGCCAGTGAAACCTGTTGCTCCAGGATGATATGAACCAGGGTTGGAAAACCCGCTGGGCGCGCCCACAGGGGTGGGCTGCCAAGTTCAGACCGTAAACTTGCCAGATCCGGATCGATCTGCTCAAGAAAATCCAAGCCCTGCTCGAGATTTGCTGGATTGAGTGCGTGGAATAGTTGGGTGGTTGGAGTCATGATTTGCCAGGATATCTACTTACTGGGGTGGTTCTACTGCCCGGCAAAATGCCACCTGGTTGAGAAAAACATCGCACAGTGCCCAACTATGTTGAAACTGTACCAGGATTCTGCCCTGGTCAGCAGTTTCTGTAAAGTTGAAGAAAAAAAGCTGCCGTTCTTCTGTAATATCTGATCGGATCGAGTTAAGTGCGCCCATGTGCATTTGGCGGGCCAGGGTTGGATCGATGGTTTTATCCTGGTTTTCCAATGCGAAAAGAAGCAGCTGATCCAGCGCTTGAGCCGAATCGCGAAATCGAACATTTACAAGATTGTCAACCACTCCACCAGCCAACCCGGTAAGGAAAGCGCAAATCAGCAGCGGCATGACGATCGCCCCGTTATACGGTGAGTAGCTGGCCTGGTCTACCAGTACGGTTTCCAATACCCCAGCGATCACGAAAGCGATACATGTCACGATGGCTGCTGAATAAACCAGAAAAGTATAAGCATCCTGCCAGGAAAATTCAACCCAATTTATTAGCACAGGGTGAAGTCGTGGAATCAATTCGGGGACGACCCAGAGTGGAAGCCAGACGCTGATCAACGCAATAATTATCCCAGCCGTGAGCCAGCAGATTGCGCCCAGGATGGTATTGTCCAGGACAATTGTAAGATATCCAGCAAGCCCACTGGTTATCAGTACCGGTAGAATTCCGATGAGAAAAACCAGCCAGGCATCGCCGAACTTCGCCTGGTAAAGTAAAAGAGAATTGACACCCCAGGCGGTAATTGCAAAAATCAATCCTCCCGTCACACCATAGAGCAAGCCAAAAATAAGTTTTCTCGTTGGAATCATGCTAAAATTTTAACCTCAAAATGAAAAATTAATAAACCAGAATTATTTTTATTTTACAGTATAGTTCTCAAAAATATAGACATTTATTCCAATGACTAATTTTTAAGTTTTTTATTTCGCCAGGACGAGTCTGACCGGGCGAACTACGGCGCCCTCTATCCCTGCGGCGTGAAACGCACAAGGGACTTTTTTTCGCATTATGTTGTAACTGCCGTTCACATCGGCTTGAATTCGCCGACCTTTGCGCGGTTTTATGCGGCGATGATCGGGAAAGACGATAAATCCAGGAAACGGTAACCCGTTTGTAACAGGGTGTGGTTGCGTGGATGCGACGTGCAGGCTCAACCGAAAAAGTTCCAACCGCTTAAGAATGGCTCCTTTCCAGTTCATCAGTTCGTCTTTGTGTTTTTAACCAATTGATTGCAGATCTTGCACTTAGGATAATTTGAATTATACTAATTCGAATTATCCTAAGGAGTGAAGTATGACTGCAATTACCCAGCCCCCTTTCATCGGTCGAGAGCGCGAGATTAGTATTTTGCGAACAGAATGGGAATCAGACCAGGCCAGCATGCTGATCTTGTACGGCAGGCGCCGGGTTGGCAAAACTCGGCTGATAACACACTGGATTGAGACCGCCCGGCCAAGAGCGCTTTACTGGGTGGCCGAGCCAACCTCCTCCAAGGATCAATTACGTGCTTTCTCGCAGGCTTTGTTAAATTTTGAAAGCAATAGCTCGTCCCCTGCCGATTTCAGTTATAGCACCTGGGGACAGGTGTTTGAGCAGGTGGCGCGCATCGCAAAACACGAACGTTTCGCGTTGATCTTGGACGAATTCACTTATTTGATGATATTGGAGCAAGGCATTGCCGGTATTTTGCAAAACGCTTGGGATCAATATCTGCAAAACGCAAACGTATTCTTGATCATCTCTGGTTCACATGTGGGCATGATGGAACGCGGTGTCCTTTCCTACCATGCGCCACTCTATGGGCGGGCGACATCGCGTCTAATGCTCCAGCCTCTGCCATTTTCGAAGACAAGGAGTTTCTTTCCAAAATACCGCCCGGATGAGCGGGTGGCCGTCTATGCTATGTTTGGGGGAGTACCCGCTTACTGGAGACAGTTTAAACCCGAACGAAGCCTGGATAAAAATATCAGGGAAAAGTTACTGGCAGACGCGAACCTGCTTCAGGATGAACCCCGCCTCCTGCTGCAAGATTTTGTTTCGGAAATCCACAATTATGCCGCCATCCTGCGCGCAATTGCTCAGGGGTATCGAACTCCAAAGGAAATCGCCTCGGCTTCCGGCTTGCCTGATAAACATATTTCCATGTACATCAACACCCTGATCGGTACAGGTTTTGTGGAGCGGCGCTTGCCAGTCACGGAGCGCATGGCTTCGCGACAAGGTCGCCACCATATCACAGATCCTTACCTGCGCTTCTATTATCGTTTTCTCTCCCGCCGGCAATCCCAACTTGCTATGGGTGTGGATGATCAAACTTTGGATGAAATCAAAAAACATCTGGTGGATTTTATTGGCACGCATACTTGGGAAGAACTGTGCCGGGAATGGCTGCTGCGCGCTAGTGGGCGCAACATTGTGCCCTTTTTGCCAGACCAGGTTGGCAGCATTTGGAATCGGGAGGCCCAAATTGACGTGGCGGGTGTAAATTTTATGGAAAAAACGTTGATTTTGGGAGAATGTAAATGGGATCGTCACCCGATTGATAAAGATGTACTGACAAAGTTGATTGAAAAAACAGAATCGGTGCTGCCGCCCGATGGGAAGTGGAAAGTATATTATTTGGGGTTTGCCCGTAGTGGTTGGACGGAAGATGCCATTCAATTTGCAAGGGAGGTCAAGGCCGCGGGTACACTAGGAAACCGATGGCAGGCGACTGGCATGCTGCTACGTAATCTGCAACAGGTGGACGATGAACTCGACATCTGGACACCGTAATCTGTTGTGCCATTATGGGCCTTTGCAACTTTCATCTCCGGGTTTGGAAGGAGAACTACAGGTGAAAGCGGATATGACCGG
>CAZLJB010000280.1:0-5070 GCA_964559195.1 uncultured Anaerolinea sp.
GGTGCGTTTGCGTTCCAGGAACACATCCCACCCGCCCAGGCTGGCACCGCTGAAAACCGGCAGGGCTGACAGCGAAACGGGCTCGTTTTCTGCGCGGGGCAGGATGGGGGCGGACCAGTGTTCGGCGACAAATACGCGTGAACGGTCGGCGCCCAGAGCGGCTTCGATCGGTTTGATGTTATTCTGGCCGGGCGCGGTTGGCCCGCAGCAAGTCTCGTTTTTGTGGCGGGTCAGGGCTGTCAGCGCGCCATCGGGCATCAGAACGAAATTGCCATGGAAGGAGCAGGCCGCGTTTTCGCCGCCGGGTGGGCAGAAACTTTCCATTTTAATCAGGCCGTTGGTCTGGGTCTGGATTGCCTGGATGACTTCCGGGATGGTGATGCGGGCGGTGTTGGCAGGCGTTTCTGGATAGCGTCCAAAGTAGCTGATGGGTTGGAAGTGCACCCCGCGTACTGTCGGCATGTGGGCCAGCGCCAGCCGGATGATATCCCCGATATTGGTGCTGTTGAGGCCGGGCAGCAGGGTGGGTACCAGTACCACGCCCAGGCCGGCCTCGGCGCAGCGTGCGATGACAGCCATTTTTTGGGCCAGCAGTTCACGGCCACGGATTTGTTTGAAGATCTGGTCGTGGGTGCCGTCGAACTGCAGGAAGACGGTTGAAAGCCCGGCATCCCGCAGATCAGCCAAATAGCCTGGGTCACGCGCCAGGCGCAGGCCGTTGGTGTTGAGTTGGAAAAATGTGAAGCCAAAAGAACGACCGAGCCGGATGATCTCGGACAGGTCATCGCGTACGCAGGGTTCGCCGCCGGAGAGCTGGATGTTGAACGGGCCGCCGGCGGTCAAAAGTCGTTCGTACCAGGCGGCGATTTCTGCCAGGCTTAAATCGGGCTGTGGGTTGTGGGCGGCATCCGCAAAACAGACCGGGCAGTGCAGGTCACAGCGTTGGGTGACTTCCAGCAGCACGCAGCAGGATTGTTGTTGATGTTCAGGGCACAACCCGCAGTCATAAGGGCAGCCGTGTTTTACTTCGGTGAACGGGTTTTTGGGGAAGGAAGGCGTCTTGGGGCGCACCCAGGCACTGAAGGCCGGCTCACCGCGCCAAATGATGGTCGAAAAACTGCCGTGTGCCGGGCAGGTTTTCTCCAGGTAGATTTCGTCGCCGGAGACTGAACCGGGAGTGCTGCGCAGCACACGTTGAGCGGGGATGCGCGCCAGGCATTCGGGACAGACGCTTTCGGTGTCTGAGAGAATTTCAGTCATTATCCAGCCCCGAAAGGTCATAACCGTTTTCCACCAGGAGTTCTTTGACCTTTTGGAGCACACCGGTCACCAGGATCGGGCAGCGGATGGTCTGATTCTGGCTGTTGCCGGCCAGGATCTGTTCGCAGCGGATGCCGCCAAATTGTTCAGAATATTCGGCCTTGAACCATTTAACCAGGTCCAGCACCATAAAGTCGAGGCGCGGGTCTTCGGGCTGATCAGGTTCTCCTTTGCCGGCATACAATCCCAGCAGGGACGCGCCGCCGGTCAGCGCGCCGCACAGTTCGCCAGAAAAACCCAATCCGCCCGCCAGCCCATGCATGGCGCGTACCAGGTCGGGGTTGGATCTACCGAGCTGTTCCAGGCCTTGCAGCATCAGGATCTGGCTGCAATAAAAGCCCTGCCTGCGCAGTACTATTAATTGTTCGAGATCATCCATTGGTTAGCCCTTTTCGGCCACCAGCAGGTAGTAGCCCAGTTTGGCCTTGCTGATGGCAATCTGAAGATCCATGGCGTCGACGTCTGGTTCGGCCCGGTTCCAAAAGCCGCTTGTGGAGCCGTGGGCCAGGGTCAATTGTGTCGCCAGGTATTTAAGCGTCTCGGAGTGATCCTCCCAGGTGATCATTTCAAAACCATGCGAGCGCAGGCGCGCCAACAGCTCGGGCTGAGTTTGGGCGTCGCGCAGGCCGCAGCGCAGTGGCAAGGCCCGCAGGGCTGGCAAACCGTCTGAATTGCGGGCATAGATATCACTGAGTGCCAGGCGGCCGGCTGGGCGCAGCACGCGCCAGAATTCCGCCAGTACGGCATCCAACTCAGAGAAAGTTGAGAGGCTGCACTCGGCCAGGATGGCATGCAGACTGTCACTCGCGAATGGCAAGGATTTTGCCCAGCCGCAGGTCAGCGGCAGTTGTGGACGCAGGCTGAGGGCGGTTTGCAGCAGCAGCTCGGAGCGGTCCAACCCGAAGGCCAGTAGGGCGGCCTGATCGCGCATATATTGAACGGTGGAGCCCGTGCCGCAGCCCACATCCAGCAGGCTGGCACCGGCCGGCAGCTGGCACAACTGCAGCAAGCGTCCGGTCAGGTCCTGCCCACCCGGGCGCAAGGCCTCGCCGGTGGCCAGGCTGAGGGCGCCATTCTCATAGGCTGCGCTGGAGTCTGGAAGATTGGCGCGCCCGGTGGGCAGCGCCACTATTTATCCTCCAGGGCTTTTTCAACTTCGGCCATTTTACCGAGCGCCAGTTCCTCGGGGATCAGCACCAGTCCGCAACCAGGGCATTTAAGCAAATCGACCGGGAAGGAATTGCCCAGGTAAGAAATATCGACCTTGGCCGGGACGAGCGGTTTCCCGCAATCTGCGCAAACCCAGCCCTGGTAGGAGGAAAGATCAACCGCGTGCGCTTGGCTCATTTTTGGGCTCCCATGCCAATTTCCATGCGGTGACTGTAGGCCTTATGGACCAAAAAGGCCTCATCCTGCGGGGTGTATTCCACCCAGTAGGTCACGCTGGTGGGTTTGTAATAAGCCAGATAATGTCCGCTGGCGGCGTTGAACATACGCTTACCGGTTCTCTCGGCCTGCTCAATCACTTTTTGCATGTCTTCGACCAGAATCAAACGGTCTTCAACCATGTGTTGGACGGTTTCCGGCAGGATCAGTCGGATGGCTTCATAGGCGGCCTGGTCGGGCATACTTTCACTCCACAATTCTTTGAGTAGCTTTTCTTTCAGGCGGGCGCGGTTCTCGTGACGCTGGGAAAAACCAACTGCTGGTGCGCTGGCCAGGTCAACGCCGGGCGCGCCGAAGATGTAGTCGAACAGGTGCAGGCTGCGTTTTCCACGGCGGGTGAAGAAATCGCGGCACATGGCGCAGTAGGTCACGTAATCCAACGGACTTTCATTAATGCGGCGCTGGACCATTTTTTCCGCCACGGGCCGGTTGGCCAGCCAGGTCAGCCCGCCATACGAACAGCACTCGGTTTTTTCGCGGCTGAGCGGCAGCTCCTGGACGGTGCGGCCCATTTTGTGCAGGATGCTGCGGATAGCATCCTGGATGTGGGCTTCATAACGGGTTGAGCAAGGGTCATGTATCACCACGGGCGCGGTGGAGGCCTGGGCCGGGAATTCCTGCGGGCCGTACTGGTCGTAGATATCCCAGAAGGAGATGATCTCCACTTCGGGGTAATGGGTTTGGAAGACCTGGTAGCAGCTGGAGCAGGCCAGGATAAGTTTGGGCCGGCCGAGTTTTTCATATTCCTCGCGGAATTGGGCTTGCGAGTTGGCGAACTGCTGTTTGCGACCGGCCCAATCAGCCGGGGCGCCGCAGCAGCGCAGCATCAGCCCCACACCTTGGTCCGGGAAGGTCTGGCCCAGGAAGGCAAAGGCTTTTTCGGTGTAGGCGGGCGAGGCAGCGCTCAGTTGGCAGCCCGGAAAAAAAGCATAAGCGCAGGTTTCGCGTCCGGGTGCGCTGCGGGCCAGGGCAAACTTGCCGTCTGGTTGGTTGCTGAAGGCCATGTCCTGCAGGGCAAAGTCATGGGCCGAGGCCGGCATGCGTTTTTGATCGACCATCTGTTGGCGGGCGTCATGGCAGACCAGACCCAGATCCACATCGGTCGGACAGAGCTCGCCGCACAACCCACACAGGGCACACGAATTAATAAACTGGTTGGAGTGGCGGGTGCCCATCACAATTGAGAGGTTATTATAAATCTCGCGGATGTATTTTTTGGGATAGCCTTTGTAATGGCTGAGATATTCGCAGTTTTTGACGCATTCCAGGCACTCACACTGCAAGCAGCGGGCGGCTTCGGTTTCGGCCACTTCGCGGTTGTAATGCGTGGTTTGATCGGTGTTGATCAGGGGCAGCTCGGGGGTCAGGCTGCTGGTGTTGGTATAAAGCCGCGAGACGTAAGCGCCTTCATTGGGTCGGGAAGCCACCATGGAAACTTTTTGTAAAAAGCGATCGATCGAAGTGGCGGCCCGGCGACCGTCAGAAATGGATAACACGGCTGAATGTTTGAGCTGCGGGTTGGGGAATTGGGTGGAAACGCGCAGCACATCCCCGCCGGCGAAGACTTTTTCCAGGCTGGTCTGGAAGGTGATGGGATCAATTTGCAGCTGGCCGCTGGCGTCCAGTTGAAGATCGGGAATGTCTGTGGAATGAGCGCCAATCCCAAGGAAGACGGCATCGTACTGCTCGCACAGGCGTGCCAGGAAGGTGCTGTGGCCGTTGCCACCCTTGTTCCCGACCTCAGTGTTCAGGCGGATTTCAATGCCCAGCCTGGCGATGATTTCCAGGTCGTTGACCAGCACATCGCGCGGCAGCAAATCGGGGGGAGTCTGCCAGAGCCCGCCACCCAGCCGGTGGCTGGCTTCGAAGATCACCACGCCCCAGCCTTTGCGGGCCAGGTCATGGGCTAAGGTCAGCCCGCTGATGCCGGCGCCAATCACCGCCACGGATTTGGATTTGCGCGGCAGGGGTTTAATGGGTTCAAAAGTCTGGCTGCCAAATTCCAGGCAGGCGCGCTCCAGGGCCGCGATTTCAATCGAGCCGCCCAGGCTTTGACCGGTGGCATTCAAGGCTGTGCCGCGCAGGCAGGTGGCCTGGCAGGGCTGGTTGCAGATGCGGCTGATAATGCCAGGGAAGGGGATGGACCTGCGGTAAAGTTTATAGGCGGCCTCAAAATCACCTTTGGCGATTTCTGCTGCCAGCCCGCGCACGTCCACATGCGCCGGGCAGCTGGCTGAACAGGCGGGAGCCTGCTCCTGGACGCAGCGATTTTCCTGTTCACGCAATTCTTTTTGGTCCATGGGG
>CAZLJB010000281.1:0-5059 GCA_964559195.1 uncultured Anaerolinea sp.
TTCAGGGCTTAGTTCCTGCAAGGGAGTGAGGGTTCAAGTCCCTCCTTCGGCACCTCAAAACCCGTAGAAATACGGGTTTTTGTTTTAATTTTGAACCGGCTGCTTCCTAATTATTTTGCAAAAGTGATCTACTGTGCTGCGCCGGTGGTAAAATATGCCTATGAAAATTGGCCCCCTTCAAATCGATTTCCGCCGTTTGGGCATATTTTTTATCATTGCCCTGGTGCTCGTTCTGGTAATGAACTTTAGCGCACGTTTGGGCGATCTTGCCCATCTACAAAATACCGCCGCAACAGTCCATGTGCAGGCCACGGGTGTCATCCAAACGCAGTCAGTTCTTCAAACACAGGTTGCGCAGGCTACATCACCAGCCGCAGTTGATGAATTTGCGCGAAATGAAGCGCATATGGGCAAGCCTGGTGACAAGGCGGTTGTGGTTTTACCTGTGCCAGGTACAACACCTGAGCCTTCCCCCACCCCGACCCCGGCAGTCAATGATCTTTTGCCGTTGGATGTGTGGAGGCTTTTCATTTTTGGAAAATAGCCCTTTGTTTCGAACCAGACTTCCTCTTTTTCCTGAAAGTACGGGGGTTATACAGGAGCATCTGGCAATTGGGGCTTGTGATTTGCAAGCTCTTGCCGACCAGTTTGGAACTCCACTCTATATTTATGACCGCGCGGAAATGGACTCGGCTGCTGATTCTTACCGCCGTTTTTTAAATGCTGCCTGGCCGGGGCTTTGGTCGGTTACTTACGCGGGGAAAGCCTTCCTATGTACTTCTATCGCCCAATGGGCCCAATCCCAGGATTTTTGCGTGGATTGTACGGGCGCAGGCGAGATCAGCATTGCTGTGCATGCTGGTCTTGATAAGCAGCATATCCTTGCGCATGGTGTCAATAAGAGCAGTGAAGATCTTCAAGCTGCGCAAAAGCATGCTGGCACCATTGTGGTGGATAATCTTTCCGAATTGGACCGGCTTGTTAATCTATCCAAAGCGGCAGCGCTTCCAGATCTTTGGCTCCGTTTTCAACCTGGTTCATCTGTGGATACGCATGCCTACACCCAAACTGGACACGTTGGCAGTAAATTCGGGATGAGTCGCGAACAAATTTTGGAAGCTGTCAAAATCTGCAGGCAGCAAGACCTGCCCTTGCGAGGTTTGCACTTTCATCAAGGTTCCCAGTTCCGGGATCCCGAACCGCTTGGTGATGGCATTGACCGGGTGCTTGATCTCGTCCAGGAGATCGGGTTTACTGATCCGTGGCACCTTTCCCCTGGGGGTGGTTGGGGAGTAGCGTATCACGAAGATGATTTACCTCACCCAGCTGTTGAAATGTATATTCGGTTTATTACAGCCAATCTTCAGGCTGGTTGTTTGAAGCGTGGACTCACACTTCCGTATTTACATCTGGAGCCAGGCCGCAGCCTGGTGGCCAGAGCCGGAGTGGCGGTTTATCGTGTCGGTACAGTTAAGCGAACCACCGGTAAAACCTGGTTATTGATTGATGGTGGTATGGCCGATAATCCACGCCACGCATTATACGGGGCCAGGTATTCATGCTTGCCGGTAAATAAGCCTTTTTTAGAACCTTCTGGCCTTGTTTCGATCGCAGGGCCATATTGCGAAAGTGGTGACGTATTGATTGAACAGATTTTGATGCCAGATGTTCAGGAAAACGATTTGATTGCGATTCCGGTCAGCGGTGCCTACCATATCAGCATGGCCAGTAATTACAATGGCGCCCGTCGCCCATCAGTTTTGTTGCTAGAAAATGGGCAACCCCGCCTTATTCAAGCACGCGAAACTGCCATGGATCTATTCCGGCGGGATATGCCAGCCTAGCCTGGTTGGCTATTCCGTTGGCAAGAATAAATCCGCTGCAAAAAGGCAGCGGATTTATTCTTATGAAACGCTAACTTGACAAAGTCAAATTCGTAACTATAATGGTTACAAATGAATCTAAATCAACAATTTTCTGTTTCCTGTCATATACTGGCTGTTTTGGCTGCCTACCCAGCTTCTGCCGTGACATCTGAGACTATTGCAGAAAGTGTTAATACCAATCCGGTAGTCATCCGGCGAATCATGGCTCATTTAAGGCAGCATGGCCTGGTCGAATCCCGTTCGGGAAAAAGCGGTGGCTGGCGCCTGCTGCGTACTCCAGCGCAGCTCAGCCTGCGGGAGGTCTACGGTGCTGTCAGCCATGAATCTGTTTTGGCAATGCATCAGCACCCCAACCCGAGCTGCCCGATTGGCGGAAATATCCGGATTACTCTGGGTAGTGTGTTTGAGGATGCACAAAATGCCCTCGAGATGGCGCTGGATAAGGTCAGTGTGGAAGATGTATTGAAAAAGACCTTGAAAGAAAATGAACTACTCATCAAATTTGAATTGGAGTAATATGTCTGAGAAAATGCCGGTCTTGTTTGTCGCTCATGGACACCCGATGAAGGCCATTAAAGTAAACGAGTTTGCTGAGGCAAGGGTGGAAGTTGGCCAGAATCCAAAGGCGACCCTGGCGGTATCACTTGATTGGGTAACGGATCGGTTCGCTCTCGCTGCATTCTATCCGATTCGGCCAGGAAAAAATACATGAATGACCTTGAGCGTTTTCGTGTAGAAAAAGATGATTTTTTCCGAGCAGGAAACCAATCACCCCTGACACCGGCGCAACAGCGCAGTTTTACGGGATTGAAGTATTATCCTGAGAATCTGTCTTTGCGTATGGAATTGTCCATAGAGCGTTTGGATATTCCCGAGCCGGCTGATTTGATTACATCCAGCGGTGAACATCGTGAGTATACCCACATTGGTCAGGTGCGTTTTTCGTTAGGAGCACAGGAAGTTGTTTTACAGGTTTACGAAGATGATTATGGTTTCTTTTTACCATTTTTGGATGCCACAGCAGTGGATGAAACCTATGGGGCCGGACGATATCTTGAGCCGCATGAAATGCGTTCAGATATTTTATATGTGGATTTTAACCTTGCGTATAACCCATATTGTGCTTATAACGAACGCTGGTCTTGTCCGCTTCCAACTGCTGCCAACCGGCTTAGCGTCAGGATTGAGGCTGGCGAAAAGAAATACCACGATTAACGCCCGCCCGTTGTTGGAATGGGAACTTTGAAACCATTTTCAGGTAGATTATGAGACCTTTTGTTAGTATCAATGTAGCCGTAACTGCTGATGGGAAAATGGATACCTTTGAACGAAAAGGTGCCGGAATTTCTTCCGTCGTAGATAAAGCGCGGGTGTTGCGTATGCGCGCGGATGTTGATGCTGTCATGGTTGGTGGTCATACACTGCTTGATGAAGATCCAAAACTAACAGTGAAAACTGAACAATTGCGGCAGTACCGAAAAAATAAAGGCCAGTCAGAAAATCCGATCAAGGTTGGTGTGGTTACTCAGGCCAACTTGAAGAGTGATGGGTACTTTATGACCGCGGGTCCGGCTCGCAGGGTGATTTTTACGACCTCGCAAACTTCCCATCAACAGGTCAGCGTTTTATCAGAGCTGGGCGCTGAAGTCTATATTTTAGGTGAAAAAAGAGTAAACTTAAAACTAGCCCTTGAAACCCTGTCTGGGCTCGGTGTAGGTCTTCTGATGGTTGAGGGAGGAGCCAGTCTCAATTTTGAGCTGCTTCGTGAAGGTCTCGTGGATGAAATGTTTGTTTATATCGCGCCAAAGATTTTTGGTGGACAGACTGCTCCCACATTAGCTGCTGGTGAAGGCTTGATTGAATCCGCTGCTCTACGCTTGAAGATGGTGGATGTCCGGGTTCTGGATGATGACGGAGGTGTCCTTATCCATTACCTATTATTAAGAGAATAATTTTTGAAAGGGATAAACGATGACAATCGATCACATGCACCTGCCTATAGAACAATTATTGGATGAGAACCGCGCCCACGAATGTGATGGCTGTGGTGAAGACCGTGTTTGCGTCAAGATCGCCTCGATTGCAGAATTGCCCACTCGTTTTGGCGATTTTCATATTGTGGCTTTTTATAACAATCAAGATGGCAAGGAACATGCTGCCATTGTTAAAGGGGATGTGACAGACAGCGAAGATGTGGTTGTGCGCTTGCACTCCGAATGTCTTACTGGTGATGCCTTTGGTTCCTTGCGCTGCGACTGTCGTGACCAGCTTGAGGCTGCTCTGACGGCGATTGGGAAGATGGATAAAGGGATTGTGCTCTATCTGCGTCAGGAAGGTCGCGGGATTGGTCTGACCAATAAGATCCGCGCTTATGGTTTGCAGGATTATGGTATGGATACAGTCGAAGCCAATCTGGCGCTTGGATTTCGAGATGATGAGCGAGATTATGCGGTTGCCGCTCACATGTTGCAGTCGTTAAAGGTCAAATCCATTCGCTTAATGACGAATAATCCCAAGAAGATTAATGATCTAACCCATTATGGCGTCAATGTTAGGGGTCGAATCCCGCATGTTTTACCAACCAATCCATATAACGAGTTTTATCTACGCACCAAGGCTGAAAAATCCGGTCATATGATTGACTTGAAAGATTTCAAAGGCAAGAAACACCTTCAAGAGCAGATTGATCGTCCAATAGTCAAAGGCATGAGCGACGAACAGGTAAGAGTCTTGCATGAATAATTTGCGGTCTGGCTTTTCAGAGATCAGATCAGCAATTCTTGGCACACCAGGCTTCGCACCCGCGAAGCCTGGTGTGCTTGGCGCTGTTTTGTATCATCTTCCTTGCCTGTCTGGGTATTTGTGCTCCAGTTTGGTTCCTGTTTCACCCACTATTAAGTTTAAGCTTGCATGCTAAAAACCTTTAATGCCTTGCGCTACTCCACCTCCACCCGCACGGGACTGATTATCTGGGTGCTTACTATGCTTTCGCTGCCCATCCTGGGCTGGATTATGGGGGAAGATTATTTGCAGCGAGGCATGTCTGCTGGTGTGATTGTTCAGGTTCTGGCGGTTTTGATTATTCTTTATAACGCCTGGGGGCCGCGGCGGACAGTTTTTATTTTCAGCGTGGTGGCAGGCCTGTCGTATTTAGCGGAATTATTAGGGGTCAG
>CAZLJB010000282.1:0-5014 GCA_964559195.1 uncultured Anaerolinea sp.
GTTCCTACATTGCTTGGTTTTGGCCTGGCGGCTAATCTTATCAGTCCCAAACTGCGTGGCCGTTTGCAGATTTTTGCAGCATTATTAATTCTGTTGTTTGCAGTTCAAACCATTTTGCGCGGGCTGGCTGTGGCTAACCTGATCCCTTCATTCATTTTAGGACCGGTGATGTTATGGTAGAACCAATTAAATGCGATCATTGTGGTGCCGAAGCCAGACGAGTTGTCACCAAGGAAATTGACGGCAAGCTGCTGAATTTTTGCTGCAAGGGTTGTTTGCAAGTTTATGAAATGCTGCGTGAAGAAGGTTTGCAAAACCGGGGCTCAAATGAGCTGCCGGGTGGAAAAATCAGCTAATTATTTTTCGAAAAATCTTGTATTCAGTTATGCCGGCCATTTTATTCTATTCAAAGATGGCCAGGGCGAGAATTCACGGATGATTTGGCATGCTGGTCGCGAAAACTCTCATCAACAGCTTATGTTTTGCTCAGCTATAATTTAACTCGCTGAGTATAATTAAGTTTACATTCTCCAGATAAACCGCCAACAGCCTGGGCCGGCTAGAGGCGGTTTTGGTTTTTAATGCAGAAATAGGATCAGCGCACTGTCTCAAAAGAGAGGGCGCTGATCCTATTTTTTGGCTGAAACCTGGATACTGTAAATTGGAACACATTGGACGACCCCGGAACTGGTGCTGCGTCTGACCGATATTTCAGAAAAACCAGCCTGGCTGACAAGATCCAGATACTCCTACTCCGGAAGAGCGCCTGAGATACACCCACCCCAACCCTGGTCAGTGCTGCGCATAATGGGCAGGGTTGCGCCACCAAAGACCGTGTCGTTCACTTCTAATCGGCCATTAATTTTTAAAACCCGGTGGGCTTCGCGAAAAATCCTGGCTTTATCCTCGGTCAGATTGATGACACAGTTTGAGATAATCACATCGATGCTGGCATCTTCAACTGGCAATTCTTTTGCGTAACCCAGTCGAAACTCGATATTCGCATAGCCTCCGTTTTGGCAGAGGTTTGTGCTCGTTCCAACATGGCGGGTGTCATATCCACCCCAATCACCATCATCCAATTATTAATTGAGTTGAAAAAAATATTCAATATAAGGAATGTAAAAATGAAAGACAACCCCTTTGACTGATCTGCTTGTCACGCTCGCATCCACGGCCTGACTGGAAATCCTGCTTGTGCAGGGGCTGGTGAGGCCTGTGTCTGTTACCTCGAATCCCGCCTGGGGTACCGCCAGGCCTATATCTCCCAGCATTTGATGGCGCTGCGCCAGTCTGGTTTGATCGAATTCAGGCGGGAAGGCAGATACATTTTCTATCACCTTACCAGGCCTGAATTGATTGATCTGATCCAAAAAGCGGCAGCGCTGACCGGTGTTAATTTGACCGTGACTGCGGCGATCAGCCCGCAGCAGCAATGTGCATTATCTTCAGAAAACATCGAATCAATTATCGATATTTATCAAGAACAGGCATCATGAATGGTCCAACGAATAACGGCTGAGTTGAATACAACAAACAAAGCTGGCGAACATGGCTCGCCAGCTTTGTTTGTTGGGGAAAGATAATTGGCCTGAAAAATTATTCGATCACTGGCTATCAATCTACGGAAAGTACTATTTTCTGTAACTGGACCGAGCTGCCTCCGACCATTAACTCAAATTGACCGGGTTCGACGGTTTTCTGCATATTGATATCGAGGAATTCGAGCTGTTGCCGGCCGATTTGGAAAGTTACCGTTATGGTTTCAGCAGGACGGAGGTGGATGCGTTGAAAGCCCTTGAGAAGTTTTACCGGGCGGGTGATGTGACTGCTGACAAGGTCGTGGATATATAACTGGACCACTTCATCGCCGGCCCGGCTGCCAGTGTTGGTCACATCCACGCTCAGGCTGGTAGTGCCGTCTGGTTTGATAGCATTGTCAGCCAGATAAGGTTTGCCATAGGCAAACGTTGTGTAGCTCAAGCCGTAACCAAACGGAAAGAGTGGTTCCTTACTTGTGAAAAGATACCCGCGCCGGGCGGATGGTTTGTGATAATAATAAGCCGGAATTTGACCGGTGGAACGTGGGATCGTGATCGGTAGTTTTCCGCCCGGGTTGACTTCGCCAAATAGCACATCGGCGACGGCGGTTCCGGCAGCCTGGCCGAGATACCAGCCTTCCAGGATGGCGGGGCAATGCTCTGCGGCAAAGTTGATCGTAGCAGGGCGGCCATGTACCAGCAAGAGGATCACAGGTTTGCCAGTTTGGTGAACTGCCTGAAGTAGTTGTTCCTGGCGTCCAGGTAAATCCAGGCTGTCACGATCGCCCAGGTGGTTTTCGGACCAGCCTTCGCGGCAGGTTTGTTCATTGTCACCCAGTACCAGTAGAATCAGGTCGGCTTTCTGAGCGGTGGCAATAGCTTCTGCCACCAGTTCTTTATCCTGAAGTGGATCTGGCGGGATGACAGCATCCTCCCACCACATCCGTGGGCCAGAGGTGGATTGAGTTAATCCGCAGCCCTGGGCATACAGTACTTCGAAATCACTCCCGGCTGCCTGTCGAATACCTTCCAGGACGGTTATGCCACAGCCCGGATTGCCGCTGTACCCGCCCAGGCGCATCTCATTGGCGTTAGGGCCAATGACTGCCATTGAGCGCAGGCTGGTTTTATCCAGGGGCAGCAAACCACCTTCATTTTTTAGCAAAATGATGCTTTTACGTGCCGCTTCCAAAGCCAGGGCCTTGTGTTCGGTGCAATTGGTCAGGCGCACCGCTTCATCAACATCCACGTATGGGTTTTCAAAAAGGCCCAATTCAAATTTAATTTTTAAGACACGCGCAACCGCTTGATCCAGAAGTGCAATATCCATTTGCCCGGATTCAACTTCGGTAGCCAGATTCTTGAAACAGCGTCCCAGTTCGAGATCCACGCCGCTTGTAAAAGACTGTAGTGCCGCATCCGCTTCATTGCTGGCGACCGCATGCAGCCGGTATAGATCATCCACACCCCAGCCATCTGAAATCACAAAACCGTCAAATCCCCATTCGCCGCGTAAAACATCTTTAAGCAGCCAGGTGTTGATATGGGAAGGAATGCCATTGATTTCGTTATAAGAAGCCATGACTGAACCAATCCCGGCTTCCTGTACAACCGCCTGGAAGGGCGCCAGAAATTCCTCGCGCAGGATGCGTTCCGCATAATTGGCTGGAGCTGCGTTTGTGCCACCTTCTGGTTGGCCGTGAGCGGCAAAGTGTTTGGCAGTTGCCAGAACATGCTCCCTGTCACCCGTGAAATGGTCGCCCTGCAAGCCTCTCACAGCTGCCACGCCCAGGCGTGAGACGAGATAAGGATCTTCACCATAAGTTTCCTCGGTGCGGCCCCAGCGTGGTTCACGGGCCAGATCCAGGACAGGTGAGAGCGCGTAGTGTGTGCCACGCAGCCGCATCTCGCGTGCGATCACACTGAAGACTTTTTCGTGTAGGTTTGGGTCCCAGGTGCTGGCCAGGCCAATTGCCTGTGGAAAACTGGTGGCTTCGTGCGCCATAAATCCATGCAGTCCTTCGCCAATCCCAAACGCCGGAATTCCCAGGCGGGTTTCTTCCAGTAAAAATTTCTGAATGGCATTCAGGTATTCAGCGGTTTGGCGGGTGTTGCGCTGATGGTGGTGACTGTTCAAATAGGAAATACCATTTGAAAAATGTTTGCTCACAAATTCATGCGAGAAACTTCCATCGCCTTCGTCCAGCCCAAAAGGACCAACCAGTTGAGCTGTTTTTTCTTCCAGGGTCATGCGCTTGAGCAGATCCTGGATGCGTTCTTCGATCGCTAATTGGGTGTTACGGTATGCAAGCATAGGGGGCATGGAGGTCGCTTCCGTGAGAAAGGATTATTATTTTGAAAAAAAGCATCGCCCCGACTGCTGGTTGGCAGCCCGGGCGAAGGAGGAAACATACAATGGGTAAGTGGCTGGAGAGGCTGGCATGCCGGGATTTATGCGGTTAGCAAGGCAATCAGTTCACGGCAGAAATCCGGGATATCAGCCACGACTCTTCCCCAAACCTGGTTGCCATCCCGAAAAGCTGCTTCGTCAACCCAGGTGGCGCCCGCGTTAACCAGGTCATCCTTGATGCCAAGCGAGCCGGTAGCGCGGTGTCCTTTTACAATCCCGGCGGAAATGGCGATTAATCCGCCATGGCAGATTATTCCAATTGGTTTGCCCGCCTGGTTCATTTTCCAGGCCAGGTCAGTGACGACTGGATAGCGGCGCAATTTATCAGGAGCCCAGCCACCCGGCAGGATCAACCCGGAAAGTTGACCGGCATCCAGGCTCTCGATCAAGGTGTCAGGGGTTATGATCAGGCCGTTTTTTCCACGTACTGGTTTGAGATTGAGGCCTGCGCTAAAAACCTGGGCACCCTCTTCTTGCAGGCGCATGAGCGGTACATAATATTCCAGGTCTTCCACGCCTTCGGCGACCAGGGTGGCAATTTTTTTTCCTTGCAGTTTCATCTTTTTATCCTTTTAATAAAAGTTCGTCTTTACGGGCGGAGGCAGTCGTTGGTTAGAATGGGTGTCGTGAATCAGCGAACGGTTGTTTTGGATCGAAAACGATCCTGTGGTTACGAGGCTGATTATGACTGATTTTAATAACTTTGGCCTCAGGATTGGTCTCTTCGGAAGCAGATATCAGTCTTGAATGTATTGATCGATGTAAACCTGAGATAGCTTGCGAACTTCGGCTGGGCTTTCGCTTTCCAGTATTTTCTTTGACAGAAGTCGTGCCTCGCCTGTATCGATCTGTTTGATAATTGATTTAATTTTTGGAATGCCGCCTGAGTTCAGGCTGAGTTCATCCACGCCCAACCCAATCAGCGCTGCGGCTGCCAATGGATCACCCGCTAATTCACCGCAAACCCCCACCCATTTTCCGGCGGCGTGGGCTGCCGTGCAAACCTCACCAATCAAGCGTAGAACAGCCGGGTGCATGGCATCTGCCAGATCAGATAGCAGTG
>CAZLJB010000283.1:0-4979 GCA_964559195.1 uncultured Anaerolinea sp.
GCAATCACTCTGAAGCCCTCCTGGGTCAAATATGCCTGGAGCAGCGCCCGGATACGTTCCTCGTCATCAACAACCAGTATGGTTTTAGGCATGATCCTTAATCCTTGCTGGGGGAATATTTCGTTTTTTAAATATAACATATCATACCTGCTCAGAGTATGGCTGAGACCAGCCGCGCTCTATTTGGTTTTACCGCCTGGACAAACTAAAATCGCTGGTTTTCCCTGAAAAAATTTCTTGTTTTCTTTTTTGGAGATATTTTCTAAACTGACAATTTGTCGGAGACAATCAATATGCACTTTCATTTTCACCGCAAAGGCACTAAGTCCGCCAAGAAAACCTTTACAACTTTGCGTTCTTTGCGCCTGCGCGGTTCAAATTTGCTTTTTATCACGCAATACTAACGCACCTTCGGCTTGCTTTTTTGCTTGGGGAAATAATCACGCACAGAAGGTAAAAAGCTCATGCCCAGGATCGGCAGCGCCGCCACAATGCTTAACACATCTTCGCCAATTCGCAGCCAGTTAATAAACCGGCCACCAATTGTAAAAAGAGTTGGCACCGCGCCGATCAGAAAAATCAAGGCCATGACCGTCGCCAGGTTGAGACCCCAGCTCTTCAGCTTCCAGATACCATAGGCGCTCAAAAGCACCAACAATATTCCCAGGATGGTGAACCCAAGACTGACATACACCATAACCAGCGGGCTCAATCCCAGGCTGCGGGTGATGCTGAAGAGGTTGAAACCGCCCTGGTTGGTGCGGCGTTGGGTTGTGCCAGTCCCGGCGCCGTTATCCGTCTGCCCGGCACCATTATCAGCCTGCCCGGCAGCGTTGTTACCCTGGACGTTTCCTCCCGCGTTATTGTTGCCCTGGAAATTGCCGGTGCCGTTTCCAGTACCGGTACCAGCGGTCCGATTACCGCGGTTCCCGCCAAAACCCACCCGGGTGGTGGCGGCTGAAACCGTGCTGACCAACGCCATCACCAGCAGTAGAACCAGAATTGCTGTGATTGTTTTCGGACGTGAAGTTGTTGCAGGGTACATTTTTCCTCTTTTGATTGATAGATTTTTAGGATGTGTCAACAGGCGGGGTTCTTCCCACCCGGCCTGCAATCCACCAGACTATTCTGAGCGCAGTGCTTCCATAGGGTGCAGGTTGGCTGCGCGATAGGCGGGGTAAATGCCGAAAAACAAGCCGATGGCCATTGAAAAGAAGAATGAGAGCAGCACCGAGGAGAGTGTCACCTGGGCTGTTATCAATTTCAAGAGCGTTACCACCCAGGCGATTGCCATCCCAAACAGGATGCCAATCACACCCCCGGTGATGGCAAGGGTCATGGTCTCCACCAGGAATTGAAACAGGATGTGATCTTTGCGTGCGCCGACTGCCTTGCGCAGACCAATTTCACGGGTACGCTCGCTGACCGAAACCAGCGTGATGTTCATAATCCCGATCCCGCCCACCAAGAGCGAGAGCGCCGCAATCGCACCCAGGAAGGTGGTCAGAGTGCTGGTGACCGTCGTCAGGGTCGAGAGCAGGGCAGCCTGGTTCTGAATGCGAAAATCATCCGCGGCAGCCGGTTTGAGGTGGTGCATCCGCCGCAAAACAAAGGTGATCTGCGCCGAGACCGAGTCGACCGTATCCGCCGAGCTGGCCGATACCGCAATCACGTTGACCGTTTTTTCACCGTTCTGCACGGCGTTGCTGCCAAAAAGGACACTGTAGCCGGTTTCGAGCGGGATCAGAACAACGTCATCCTCATTGCTAAAACCCGACGAACCCTTGGATTTAAGCACACCCACCACTGAGAAACTCTTTTTATTGATTTTGATGGTCTGCCCAACCGCATTGCTGGGATTGGTGAAAAGGTCGGTAGCTGTGGTTGCACCCAGCACCGCCACCGGGTTTTGCTTGGTACGGTCCGCGGCGTTTAGCCCTCGCCCAGACTCAACTTCATAGGTGTGCACTCTCAGATAATCTTCCGTGACACCCGTCACTGAAGTACTCGAGCTCTGGGTGCCCTGGGTGACGGTGTAACGGCCCTGGTAAGCGGGGGCAATCCCGGCCGTATCGGTCAGGGTAGCGGCCAGTGCCGAGTAGTCCTTGTAGGTCAGGTAGGTCGGGGCCAACTGTGCCCCAGCAGCCGGGCGCTGTGAACGGCCAGCCTGGATATTCAGCAAATTGGATCCATTGCTGGCAATCCGGCTGGTGATGCTGCTGGTGGCCCCGTTACCAATTGCCATTAAGGCCACCACCGCGGCCACACCGATCACAATTCCCAGGATGGTAAGGGCCGAACGCAGTTTGTTGGCCATCAAGCCGCGTAGAGCTGTGAGAATATTCTGTGAAATTAACATGACAGCTCCTTGATCTAATCTTCGCCTTCAGAGCGGCGCGCACCCGCCTTAAGCGGGTTGGCATTCACCACATCTGAAATAATATGCCCATCTGCCAGGCGGATGATGCGCTCAGTATGCCGCGCAATAAACGCATCGTGTGTGACCATGATGACGGTCTGGCCGGTCTCACGGTGCAGGGACTGGAAGAGATCCATGATCTCCGCGCCGGTCTTACTGTCCAGCGCCCCGGTCGGTTCATCTGCAATCAGGATGGCCGGGTCATTGACCAGCGCCCGGGCAATCGCGACGCGCTGCTGCTGCCCACCCGATAATTCACTCGGATGGTGCTTGACGCGATCCTTCAACCCGACCACTTCCAGCGCACGCATGGCTTTTTCGTGCGCAACTCTGGAACTCAAACCGGTATAACTGAGCGGCAGCAGCACGTTTTCCAGCGCGCTGGTGCGTGAAAGCAGGTTAAATTGTTGAAATACAAAGCCGATCTTGCGATTGCGGATATCCGCAAGTTGGGTGTCATTCATATTTTCAACCGGCATCCCATCCAGCAGGTAGGAGCCTGAAGTGGGTACATCCAGGCAGCCAACGATCGACATCAACGTACTTTTCCCAGAACCGGAGGGGCCCATGATGGCAATCATCTCGCCTTTTTCGATGGAAAACGAAACACCATCCAGGGCGTGCACTTCATTTTCGCCCATCACAAAGACTTTGGTTAAGTCATCCATCTGGATCATGTGAACAGCAACTGTCAGGTCAGAATTATCCGCCACCAGGACCTCCGCCGGGGAAGAAGTTGCCCCCACCGTTATTTCTGGTTGTGGTGCCGGAAGACGTTCCAGAGGTGGATAGCACCACATTATCACCTTCGGCAAGTTTCCCAGTAGTTGTGATCGTCACAAGATTCCCCGAAAGATCACCGCTGGTCACTGCCACCTGCTGGGTGCTGCCATCTGCCAGGATCACTTCCACATATTCGCCTTTGGTACTGGTCTGAATCGCCGTGACCGGTACGGCCAGCATTTTATGCGGTTCACCCGTGATGATGACCACGTTGGCAGTAGCGCCAAACATCAGCGGCTGATCAGTTGGATCCAGTGAAAGCGTCACCGTGTATTTGACCAGCCCGTTTACCACAGACCCAATCGGGTTGATCAAGGTCACTTTGCCCTTAAGCGTCACGCCGGGCAGCGAATCCATCGTGACTTCAACCTTATCACCCAGTGTCAGGCTGCCGATGCTGGTCTCATCGATCTGTGTATCGATCTTGAGGGTATTCCGGTCCACCATCGCCACGGAGTTGGCGCCTTTGGCAACCGCATTACCGCTGACCGCCTGCACTGCGATCACCTCGCCGTCAAAGGGTGCAATCGTCAGGGCACCATTCACCACCGCCTGGGCTGCCGCCACTTTGGCCTGGGCCGCCGTCAAAACCAGCGGATCGACACCACCCTTGACAATATCCCGTTTACGCTTGGCATCTTCCCAGTTGGCGCGCGCCACATCCAGGGCTGCCTTGGCGATGTCGTAATCTTCCTGGGTTGACTTGGCGGTATACCAGTTATAGGTCAGTACCAGGGTGTTCAGGCTCATTTGCGCATTGGTCAAGGCCAGCAGCCCGGTTGTCTTGGAAGGATCGCCATCCGGGTTATGCTGGACTTCCTTGTAGGCCTTGTTGGCCAGGGTCAGAGTCTTCTCTGCCGCCCAAATCTTGGCCTGCGTATTCTTGATCAGGACATCCGAGGCGCGCGGGTAAGCCAGCCCGTCGAAATTGGTCTGAGCCGTTTCAACCGCTTTGCGCGTGGTCAGCACAGCCTGTTGAGCCTGGGCCAGGTTCAGGTTGGAACTGACCATATCCTGCAAGTCGCGCTGGGCTGTCGCCAGGGTAGCCTGGGCGGTGATCATGTCAGTCGTAACGCTGTCCGCCTTCAAGGTGGCCAGAATGTCAGCTTCTTTAACCTTCTGCCCAATCTTTACATTAACCGTCTCGATCAGGCCTTCAGTACCCCAGGTCAACTGCACAAGCTGCGCAGCGCTCAGGTTCCCTGAAGTTTCAATCTTGTCGGTGATAGTGACACTGGAAACAACACCTTCGCTGTTTGTGCTGGTAGTGGTGCTGCTGGCACAACCCGCCAGCGTGAGCGCGGCAACCAGGCTGACGATAATAATAATTTTGAACACGGACCGATCTTTATGCATAATACATCCTCTCGAAAATTGAGTGATTTCTTTTTCAATTATAGAGAATTAGCTTCGGGCCGTGTGCGAATCTTGTGGATTAATTATGTGCAAAATGTGTAGATGCGCCTATCCGGCCCCTGGGATCCCTGGCGCGACAGCCCATTCATCAAAACCCACGCGGCGTTTTATTGATTCAACCTGGCAAGCAGCGTCCCACAGGCTTCGGATGCCCTTGCCAGCTTCAAGCACCAACCGTTCATTGGCAAGCCTCGCACACCTCGGTCATTTAATCCAGTTCATTGATCCAGCGGGATTCCAACCGTAGCCTACTGCACAGTTTACTGGATATTCTGTATAGTCGCAGTCCCCTTCCCAACCTTCCCAGGAAAAGCACCGGGGCGAAACAGCCCCAAATACCCCGGTTTTGGGTATTTGGGGG
>CAZLJB010000284.1:0-4976 GCA_964559195.1 uncultured Anaerolinea sp.
CTCAGCAGGGCTTCGCCGCTTGAGCGCACCGTCTCGGTATAGCGCCGCTGTTCAAGATCCAGGTTGGTCTCCAGCAACAAATGCGTCATGCCCACCACCCCGTTCATGGGGGTGCGGATTTCATGGCTCATGTTGGCCAGGAACTCACTCTTGGCAACACTGGCTTGCTCGGCCCTTTCGGCCAGTTTTTTGGCCAGGCTGACTGATTCTTCCAGCTGCTGGTTGGTCTCTGAAAGAGCCCTTTGAGCGCGGTTGCGTTCAGTAATATCCACCAGTGATATCAAAATTTTGGACAGGTCTGATTCGTGCCCGGGCACGATCGTCCAGTTCATGTTGACATTGATCTCCCGGCCATCCAGGGTGCGGTTGAGTACTTCCATTTCGAAACGCGTGGCACCCGAACCAATCAGCACCAGTTCTTCCAGGAACTGATCCAAGCCAGACTGAGGCATCACCGTTGCGAGACTGTTTTCCAACTGCTGCTGGCTGGCTGCGCCAAACAAAAGCAGGCTGGCCTTGTTGACCCGGTTGACCCGCACCGCATGAACACATTCCAGCAATTCCTGCGGATGGCTGGCAAAATAGGGCTTGAAATCCATAATACCCTGGTTGCGCAGAGCCAGCAAACGCTGTTGGACGGCTGAATAATCTTCCTCCCAGAGCGAAATGGGCGAATCTTCAAACAGGCTTCTAAAGCGCAGCTCGCTTTCCTTGAGGGCCGCCTCGGCTTGACGGCGCTGCAGCAGCAGCCCCACCTGCCGGATAAAAAGCGCAACCTGGTCATCCGCGCTGAAAGGCTTGCCCGCCTCCATCATGATCGTGAAATCACCCAGGTTGTGCTGCGAGGTTGCTATTTTTGCCACCACCACTTCACCCAGGCTTAAAACCTTCGCCAGCAAACGCAGGGTGACCTGCGGCAGCACATCCCCGGTCAGATCGAGCAACGAGGCAAAGCGTGTAATGGTCTGATTTTTAATTTTTTCTGCACGCACCTCATCACGCGGCCAGAGCTTGCCCGACAGATCAAACCCGAGGAAGGAATTGGCTTTTCGAATCTGGTCACTCAAGCCTGCGATGGAGATTGTCCGGAATTGCTGTCCATCGGCTTCAAATAGGTTAAAAACAGCATACCTGGCGCCCGTGATCTCGAGCAGATCATCCGTAATTTTTTGAAAATCCAGGCTCAGATCGGAGTTCTCCAAGTATTTTTCGGAAACGATCTGCAGCCTGGCCAGGGCTTCTTTTTCACGCAGCAGCGCACTTTCGACCTGCTGGCGTTCGGTCACATCATGAATGATGGAGAACAAAACAGGCCGGCTGTCGAAATCCACCGGGCTGGAATAGATTTCCACCTCGCGTATTTCTCCGGAGGCCAGCCGGTGCGAAAACCGAAAATAATTCTGTTCCTGTCCCAGGCCTTCCAGGCGCCTGGCGGGCAGCTGGGCCGTATCGAGCGTGTTGATCTGTTTAATCGTCATGCGTTTAAGACGCTCGGCTGTGTAACCGTAAAACCTGCCAGCAGCCGGGTTTGCATCCAGGATCTGGCCCGAAGCGGGCTCAATCAGCAGCATGACCGCGCTGTGCTTTAAGAAAATGTTGCGAAACTGCAGCTCGCTTTCGTGCAATTTGAGCTGCTGGTTGTAAACATAGCGGTCGGTGCGCTGCAGCAAGAAGAAGGTAACGCCCAGCAGCAATCCCAGCAGGCTCAGCCCCAGGGCCCCGGCCAGGCTCATACGCTGGTTAATGGCGTCCAGATCCTTGCCAATGTCGATCAGGACCAGCAGCGAACCGAGCGGCTGCCCGGATAAATCACGCAGCGGCAGCAAGCTGCCGCGCCAGGGTTTTCCATCCAGGCTGAGCTGGCTGAAAATACCCGTCCCGCTCGGGCTATTGACCAACTGGTCTGCCAAAACGGCAAAAGCATCCGGCAGCCTGCCCAGGGTACTAAAGCTGATGACCCCATTGGCCAGGCGTTTCCATTCCGGGTTTCGCCCCAATCGGCGCTGTCCGCTTTCCCAATCTGGCTGCTGTAAATTCTGTTTGGAGACCAGCACGGCCAGTTCCGCTCCGGAAACATCGCTGGCCAATTGGATGGCCGCCTCGATATTTTTGCCCGCTTCGATGTAACCCAGCAGGCTGCCGTTGGCGTAAACCGGCTGTTCCACCCATAGGCTGAAGATGCCCTGGGCATCCATCTCGATACCAGAGGCCAGTTTGCCGCTGAGCACAGCTTGCTGCAGGGTCGGACGCCCCGCAGCCTGCCCTTTGACGCAGCCATCCGGGCTTTCCAGGGCTAGCAAGCAGGCCTGCCCGACATCCAGAAAACGAAAGTGCTCCAGACCGTAATCGGCCTGCAGGCGCATAAAAGTGGCATCCCAATCCCTGGACAGGCTGGCGCTGTCGTGCGCGGTCAGCGCCTTTTGCAGGCCCGGGTTCAAAGCGGCCGGCTGGACCAGGATCGAAAGCGAACTGGTTTGCTGCTTCAAGCTGGCGTTCAGATCATAACTAACATCCAGAACGATCCAGTTCAGTTTATCGGCCAGGGATTGCTGCTGCTGCTGCCAAAAAAACCAGCCGTTGCCCAGCAGCAGGATTAACATGATCAGGGCAATCGCGGGCATCAAGCGCTTCAGGATTGGGCGCGTGGGCAGCTGGCCCTGGGGTCTGAAGGCATAAAGAATTACGCAAATACCGATCAGCAATACCACCAGCAAGGCCAATGGCAGGGCCGCCTGCGAGGCCAGCTCCAGGTTGACCTGCTCCATGGCCAGATCCAGCCGCACCCAGGCCACAATTGGCCCACTGTCCTGTTCACGCAGCGGCACCAGGGTCATCACCCAGCTGCCCCAGCGGTCAGAGAGCGGGCCAATCACAGCCGGCTGACCGGCTTCAATCGCTGCGCGGAATTCAGGGGGGGCTTCGCTGTAAACCAGCCCGGGCGGAGCATAGTCGCTGGAAGTATTGGCTTCAGAATCGACGAAAAAAAACAAGCTGCCGTCATTCCTGCGTCCCATCAGATGCAGCAGGCGATAGCGTTGATCCGAATTCCGAATCACAACCAGCTCACGCTGGATATCCTGGTAAACCGCGGATTGTAAATCGCTGGCCGAACCCGTCAGCGTTTTTATTTTCTGTGGTTGGATGGTACCTGAAAACAATAAAGTTTCGCGCAACAGGTTGGCGCGGATTTTATTATCTGCGCGTGAAACGATCAGCCAGGCCGGCAGCAAGCCAAGCAGTGCAACCAGCAGGATGATCAGAATAAAATGATTGAAAAGAAATACGAACAAACGCTTCATGCATGCGCTCCGAGTTCGATGGAGGTCGCCAGGCTAACCGCGCCGGGCTGCAGGGTTTTGCACTTCTGAATAAATTCGCGCAGCTCTGCGATTTCAACATGGCGCTCGGTCGCGAGCAGGTCATCCTCCAGCAGCAGGATCTGGGTGGGTGCCTGGCGCAGCGCCTCGCGAAACATGGGGTGATCATCAACGATCAAAACGCTGAACGGTTTCATAGGCTCTCGTCCCCTGTCGGGTTGAGATCAATCGACTCATCAATGACCAGCTGGATCAGCGTGCCGGCACCCGGCGCAGAATCAATTACCAGGCGGCCCCCCAGCCGCTCGGCCCGTTCCGCCATGGTGCTTAAACCCATGCCGCCCAGTGAAATGGACCCCAGATTGAAACCTTTGCCATTATCTCTGATCTTCAGTTCAAATTTATGTTCATGACCGGCCAATTGGATTTCGACCCGCGTGGCATGGGCATGCTTCAAGGAATTATTCAAGGCTTCAATGCTGAGCGCATATAAATCCTGATTCCAGCCCTTCGGCCAGCTGCTTCCACTTTCCACCTGCAGCTCTGCCTCAATGTTTGCGCGCCGTTCGACTGCATCCAGACGGCTCTGGAGGCCATCTAAAAACAAGATCTCCTCTGAAGGGATCAGGCGTAGTTCATACAACAGCAGACGCATTTCTTGCAGTGCAAGTTGAGCGCTGGTGGCGATAAGCTCCAGGATTTCGGCCAGTTTTTCCGGTTTGGAGACAGCGGCCTGGCGCGCAGTACTGGCGGTGAAGACCAGGCTGTGCAGCGATTGGACGACAGAATCGTGCAATTCACGGGCCAGCCGGCGGCGTTCATGCTGGGTGGCTTCCATCGAGATTAACTCGCGCAATCGGGCATTCTCCAGTACCACGCCCAATTCTTCAGAAAGCGCGCCAATTAAAGAAATTTCCTCCACCCTGAATTGATGCAGGTCTTTCCAATAACAGGCAAAGATTCCCAGGTTCTCATTTTTTATTTTGACCCGCTTGCCAGCGCAGGCTTTAAAACCAGCCTGCCGTACTTCATCCGGAAGTGGGTTTGTGAGCCGGCCCTGCACGTGCGCGATCACGTCCTGGCCCTGCCCCATCCATTCAAACCGAAAAATCGGCGCCTGGCCTGGCTCAAAAACCTGCGGACCGGCAAAGCTGGCCGTTGGCGAGGCTTGCGAAAGGTCATAGAAACAGACCAGCTCGCAGCCCAGCATAACTCTGATTCTTGCCAGCGATTGGTCCAGCAGGTCTTGCATAGAGAGCGATTGGCCGCTAAGCAGGATCATTTCATACAACCCGGATAGTTTGCGGGTCTGATCAGACATCTGCTGCGCGAGCGAATCCTGGGAATCCAGCAAATCCTTTTCCAGGACTTTTCGATTGCCGATCTCCGTCTCCAGCTCCTGGATGTTTTTATACAGCTGGCTGGTTTGGACCCGGATGGTGCGCTGCAGATCTTCAAAAACAACCCAGGAGATCGCCAGGCCTGAAACAGAATAGCCAATCGGCATCAGGCTGATGCCCAGGATATCATTTGGAAGGAGCCGGGTTCCTAGAAAGGCCAGGTATGGGACTGAGATGCTGAGCGCGATCAGACCGGCAGTCAAACGCTTCCAACCTTTTGAACGTCCCATTTCATTTGTAAGCAAAAGAACGCAGGCCA
>CAZLJB010000285.1:0-4972 GCA_964559195.1 uncultured Anaerolinea sp.
AGTAAAGTAAGACAAACGAGAAAGAAGGCGTTTCGCGTCAGTACTTTTGTGTAAATACTCAATATTATAGGTTTTAAGGGTGTGTATCAAGGGTTTATTACGATTACGACTTGCCATTTGCGGAATGAACCAGCTCAATTGGCCTATGGAGCCCTGGTACAGACTATCGAAACACTGGCACTCAATTTCCGAGCAGGCTGAGCCAGATTGCCCTCTTTCAACGGTATCGATGCTACAAGCAGCCCGTTTCGCGATTTGATCCATGCGCTTTTCGGCTCAAGAGCAAGAACTTTTTATTACCGAGCTCGGCTCAGATATTACGTACCTGATGGATAAAAACCATCAGGCAGCTCTCCCAGGAATATTTGAATTGCAAGAAGTAAAAAATCTTGAGCGAATCTGGGTCCGGCAGTTTGAAAATGGTCATCTGTTAGCAGTCAATCAATGCACAGATCCAAATTTAAATTATTGCGCTGGATGCATTTATCAAACAGGATAAAGGAGCAGAAAACAAAATAATTTTTCAAAACCGCATTAATTCTTCCCTTCATCGGTTTATTCACTGAAATTTAGATGTCGAACCCAAGTTACGGCGATTTTTGAAGAAAATCGCATAATTGCCTGTATTTTGGATGGCATAGGTAACAAAATTAGCAATTTTGGCGTTTTATCCACCACCTATGTGAATTTACGAATAATGGTTTCATCTTACAAATTTCCAAAAAGGAGATTAGCATGTTTAGACACAATTTATTAAATCGCGTCTTTTCCATATTAATGATCGCAGCCCTTACTTTTGGGGGTAATGGTCAGGTTTATGCAAAGATGGCGAACCCGGTTCCGACAAGCACAAGCAACCTTTCGGCCATTCCTGCCAACCCCACGGACAAAAGCAAGGTGCCTCACTATTACGGGCCTTATCCGAACTACGCGAACAGCCCCCTAACGATACCAGACGCGCTGGTGAAGATCACCCCGGCAACGACTGTCCCGGCCTCGGTTACGCTGGGAAACGCGTTGATTGAGAGGCCCGCCGCCAGCGACACAGCTGCGGCAGTCGGCACGCTGGCCCAACAATTCGTTGTGCTTCCCGGCGCAGTGCTGCCAGCCGGCACGTTGACCAGCTTCCAAACCTGGAACCAGGCCGTGACAGTCACTAGCACAACCTTTTCCGCTGGCAACGTATTTCAGGCCTTTGTGCTGCACCCAACCGGTGCTGCCAATCAATACACGGTTACTTATGCTAGTGGACAGCTGACTGTGCCCGCTCCTGTTAATCCAGCAGGCGAAATTGCGACGTTCTCGGTAACCCCGGGCGTGGCTGTGCTTGCGGGTGATGTGATCGCCTTTTATGGAGAGGGCATTCCTGTCGATACAAAAGTCGGATCAGATATTCTCAGTACGCCTGTAGTCGCTGCGCCTGCGCTCAGCAGCACAATCAACCTGGGCGACGCAACTTACCCGATTAACACCACCACACCCCCAACGCTGACATATTCCTTCGCAGCTACGGTGGCGCCTTCAGCCATCGTCGACCCCGGAACGGGCGCAGCGGCAAATGCCACGGTCGACCCGGCGACGGGCGCCATCGCGGTTATCACCGTCACGAACCCGGGCAGCGGTTACCTATCGGCTCCGAGCGTTTCGATCAGTTCGGCTAACGGCAGCAAGGCGACCGCAAGCGCCGTGATTAATTTAAACCCGCTGCTAACCAATGTTACAGTGGATGCCGCTGGGGCCGGTTACAGCGCTCCGGCTGTCGCTATATCAGGCGGCGGCGCCAGTATGGCTGCAACCGCCCACGCAAGCGGCAAAGTCGATACTATTACCCTCACTTCTGGCGGCAGCGGTTTTACCCTGCAACCGATGGTGCAAATTTCCTGGCCCGATGACCCGGCTGGCACGCAAGCGACCGCATCCGCTACGATGGATGCAAATGGCGTGGTGAACGGGATTGCAATTGTTGACCCGGGTTCCGGATATTACTCGGCACCCACGGTGACAATCACGGACGGTCTCTATCCGAATTATGGCAACGGCATCGCTGCGACCGCCACGACGACCATGGCCATCACCGATGTCTCCCTTGACAGCTTCGGCACAGGCTACACCTCTGTTCCGAGTGTAGATATCACAGACACTGCCGGTACCGGCAGCGGCGCACTCGCCACGGCAAAAGTAACGACTGGTTCGATTTCAGCCATTAACATAACCACCCCCGGCGCTGGCTATCTGACCCCAGGCATCAAGAAGTTCATCGACACACTGCCCGGCCTTGGGACAACGGGCGCAAATAACCTGGGCCAATACATCCCGGTCGCAGTGGCGGACACCACCACCTATCCTGGCACCGACTACTACGAAATCGCAGTCGTCCAATACCGCATGAAGATGCACTCCTCGCTGCCTGCAACTTTGCTGCGCGGCTATGTGCAACTCTCGACTAACGTGGTTCCAGGCGCACATGTGGCATTAAGCAATGCCAATTTGAATGGACCAGACACCCCGATCAATAATTACTTTGGCGTGGACAACCCGCACTATCTGGGAGGGACGATCATTGCCAAAAAGGATAGACCGGTTCGAATCCTGTTCCGAAACTTGCTTCCAACCGGCGTAGCCGGGGATTTGTTCATGCCAGTCGACACGACCGTGATGGGTTCAGGCATGGGGCCGTTAGCGCCTCAGACCCCGCCCATGAATAATGGAACCGTCTTGGACGAAGTTCGCAACCCGATGTGTAACGATGGTTATTACGCAAACATCGCAGCGAACAACCTGGGCATGTGCTACACCCAAAACCGCGCCACATTGCACTTGCATGGTGGCATCACCCCATGGATTAGCGACGGAACGCCGCACCAGTGGATCACACCTGCCGGAGAAAACACTTCTTATCCCGAGGGCGTCAGTGTGAGCAACGTGCCCGATATGCCGGACCCCGGTCCCGGCGCGCAAACTTTCTTCTATACCAACCAGCAGAGCGCGCGCTTGATGTGGTACCATGACCATTCCTGGGGCATCACTCGTCTGAACGTGTATGCAGGCGAGGCAGCCGGCTATTTGCTGACCGATGCTGCTGAGCAATCCCTGATGGCCGCTGGAGCCCCACTCGCGGGTCTTGGATATGGTATTCCGCTGATCATTCAAGACAAGACCTTTGTTCCAAGCCCTGCACAGCTCGCCGCCGAGGATCCAACCTGGGATTCAGCCCGCTGGGGTGGTCTTGGCAACCTATGGGTACCGCATGTTATGATGCCTGCTCAAAACCCTGGTTCCAGTACAGGCCAGAGTGATTTCGGCCGCTGGATGTATGCCCCTTATTTCTGGCCACCAGCCACGCCCAAATACGGTCCGATCGCCAATCCATACTATGACGCAGCCTGTAATCCCAACCTTATCCTGGCGAACGGCGGAACTCAGTTCTGCGAACCAGAATTGATACCAGGCGTCCCGAATAACTCGGTAGGCATGGAAGCTTTCAACTACACCCCTGTCGTCAACGGCACAGTCTACCCGACCACCACTCTGGACCCGAAATCCTACCGTTTCCGCATTTTGAATGCAGCCAATGATCGCTTCTGGAACCTGCAATGGTATGTGGCTGACGCAACCGGGACAGAAGTTGCCCTGAACGCCGCTGAAGTAGCCGCCGCCCAGACCGATCCAAATATCATCCCAACACCTGACCTCGGCAAGAGCCCGGCTGGACCCGATTGGGTTCAAATCGGCACTGAAGGCGGGTTCCTGCCAACCCCAACGATCGTATCTGGACACCAACCAATCACCTACATCACCAACCCTACCCGCTTTGACGTTGGCAATGTGGACTTGCACTCGCTGCTGCTGGCGCCGGCTGAACGTGGCGACGTGATCGTCGACTTCTCGAAGTATGCTGGCAAGACGTTGATTCTGTATAACGATGCCCCGGCAGCTTTCCCGGCACGCGTGGCCAATTATGACTACTACACAGGTGATCCGGATATGACCGGTTCGGGCGGAGCTCCTTCGACCCTGCCTGGTTACGGCCCCAACACCCGCACCATCATGCAAGTTAAAATCGCTGCCAAAACCCCAGCCGCCGCTTACAAGATGGCTCCTCTGAATGCAGCCTTTGCACACCACCTTGTCAATGGACAACCCGCTGGCATCTTCGAGTCGTCAGAAGACCCGATCATCGTTGGTCAGGGCGCTTACAACACGGCTTACGGCACTACGTTCAACAAAACTGCAGGTTCCATGGATGGGCTTGCGAGAATCAACGATATGTCGTTGACTTTCAACACTCTGCAAAACGGAGCTGCTGGTGCACCAATCACCTTGCCGTTTGCAAACAAGGGCATCCACGATGAAATGAACTCAGCAGTCTTTGATGAGTATGGAAGAATGAGTGCCAACATGGGGCTTGAAGCTCCGGGCGCAACACCGCTTACACAAAATATCATTCTGTACCCATACATCAACCCGACTACCGAAATTCTCAATGGGATCGAGCTGCCATACGGCGCTACGGGCAGCCTCAAAGTGACCCCGATCTCCTCGGCCGCCGATGGAACTCAAATATGGAAGATCACGCACAACGGTGTGGATACACATCCTTTGCACTTCCATTTGGCCAATGTGCAGGTCATCAACCGCGTCACCTGGGATAACATCATTCTTCCTCCCGAGGCAAGTGAATTGGGTTGGAAAGATACCGTCCGAGTCAGTCCGCTGGAAGACACCATCGTTGCCATCCGGCCGATTGTTCCGAAGAGTCCCTTCGGTTTGCCAGATAGCATCCGGCCTCTGAACCCTGCCATGCCAATTGGCGATACATCAGGCTTCAACCAGATGGACCCGCTCGGCAATGCTCCGGCAGTTCCATACAGCAACGTGATGACCAACTTCGGTTGGGAATACGTATGGCATTGTCACATCCTGGGCCATGAAGAAATGGATATGATGCGCCCGATCAAATTGAATGTATCGC
>CAZLJB010000286.1:0-4965 GCA_964559195.1 uncultured Anaerolinea sp.
ATAGCTTCAGGTGACTGGAGTTCAGACGTGTGCTCTTCCGATCTCACCAACCCGCGCAGGATCACCGCCGCGCCCCACAGGTAGGCTTCGAGTTCAGTTTGGGAGATACGCTCAGTCATTGATCCACCCGTCATCGCGCAGCATGTCGCGCAGTTTGTTTTCCGCTGCCTGCGCCTTTTCCCAGGCTGCTTTAAAATCGGTAATCGCCACATCCAGACTGGGGATGTCTTCACCCAGGGGCGGTAGCACGTAACGCGAGATATTCAATGTCCAATCTTCGGCCTTGATCTCATTTAGGCCGACCAGGCGCACGCGGTTTTCGACATCTGCGTATTCCTGCACCCACTTCAAGACTTCAGCAACGTGCTCCGGATCAAGGTAGTTCTGGGCGCGGCCCTTGCGGAACATGGCCGAGGCATCCACGACCAACACCTGGCCGGCGCGTTCGGAGGATTTCTTCTTGCGCAATACCAGAATACTGGCGGCCAGCCCGGTGCCGTAAAACAGGTTAGGGGCCAGGCCGATGACGGTTTCGATCCAGTCTTTTTCCAGCAAATACTGACGGATCTGGCCTTCCACGCCGCCGCGGAAAAGCGCGCCCTGTGGCAGGACAACCGCCATGCGTCCGCTTTTCTCGGCCATGCTTTTGACCATATGCTGGACCCAGGCGAAATCAGCGTTGCTATCAGTCGGAAGCCCGGCAAAGGAACGCCCCCACGGGTCGCTTTCCCACAGTTCGCGGCCCCACTGCTCCAGCGAAAAGGGTGGATTGGCGATTACGCAGTCGAAAGTCGCCAGTCCGCCGCTGGCCGGGTCGGTAAAGACCGGGTTGCGCAGTGTATCGCCGCGCTCGACGGAGAAATCTTCCAGACCGTGCAGGAGCAGGTTCATGCGCGCCACCGAAGCGGTGGTCAGGTTCTTTTCCTGCCCGTAGAGTTTGCCATAAAAGGTGCGCGGATCGCCGCCTTTGGCGCGCACATGCTCGACCGCACCCAGCAGCATACCGCCCGTGCCGCAGGCCGGGTCGTACACTGTCTCACCTTCCTGCGGGTCAAGGATATCGACCAGCAAACGCACCACGCTGCGCGGGGTATAGAACTCACCGGCCTTGTTGTTGGTGGCATCCGCAAATTTCTTGATCAGGAATTCGTACCCATCCCCGATGATGTCGCTGTTCACACGCCCGTTGCCCAGGTTCAGGGCCGAGAAATGTTCGAACAGATCCTTGAGCAGCGCATCCGGCAGACGATCCTTGTTGGTCCATTGGGCATCGCCAAAGACGCCGTAGAGATGTTTCTGGTTGGCGGCTTCGATGCCGCGCATGGCGTTTTGCAGAGCCGTGCCCACGTTGGCCGGGGTCTCGCGCACAGCCGTCCAGTGACAGCCTTCGGGCAGTTGGAAGCGGTGCTCATCGGCGAAATCCTCGCCGTAGGTGCTCAGCGCTTCCTGGTATTCTTCATCCCATACATCACAGATGCGTTTGAAGAACAGCAGCGGCAGGATGTAACTCTTCCAATCTGCGCGGTCAAGCGGGCTGCCACGCAGAATATTCGCGGCTTCCCAGAGATGGCTTTCAAGGGTGGAGATGTCGGTCAGTGGCGGCATGGGTTTCCCTGCTGAAATGCCTTGGTTGGTGATGGGAGCCCCATCCGGTCCAGGTAAAAATTATAGCATCTTTTGTGCGCTCTCATTTCTGCTGCTTATCACGCCTTTGTAAGGCCAAAAGACTTTCTCCCTCGTGCCAACCGCCTAAAAGCAATCCAGCGTATTTTGAAGCTCTGTCCCCCAGAGCATCCAGTCGGTTTCAATTAACATCAGAATCATCCCTTACCCTGTTAAGTCAAAGTACCCCCATCCTTTTGAGCGTATTCTTTTTTGGTCTTAAATAGGCTCCAAAACAACTCGGAAATGCCAATTTCTGCAAAAGCTTTGCGTACAATACTATTTGAGTTACAAGAGATTGTGCACAATCTTATTTTCTCGGAGGCCTCGGTTGCGCTGCCACCTCGTATTCATCCCGCCAAACCACGTTGACTTCATTTTCTTTGATCTTGATCACCCGATATTCCTGCCCCACCTGTTGGCAGGCTGTGATCACATGACGACCAACTTTCTGCCAGCCTGATTCAGTGAAATAAAATTTTGTGTTGCGTGGAATACTTCGTTGGCCTGGCCCATTCAATTTTTCGAACCAGGCCTCGATTACCTTCTCATCTCCACAGGCCATCAAACCAGCTTTGAAAGCCTCATTACTCTCCAGCGTTCCATTAGCGTGCTGGAGAGTGATTTTCTGGGGATAAATCATCTCAATTCGTCTGAACATCGTCATCCTTCGGCCAATCCATTTCTTGCAAGAATTGTTCCCAGGATTCCAGATGTTTGGCCTCCATGATTTCGTCTTTCGCTTGCAAAATCTCCTGCCACTGCTTCGAGATTTCATCCTGCTCGTATCCGATAAATGTCATCTCCCACAGGCAGTGGCAAATGATGTCAAGCGGGGAAAGAGTCTTCAAGGTTTCAGGGTCAATCTCCATCCTCAGCCATTCTTCCCAGGGACGGAACTCAATCGCATAGAATTCCAGATCTTCCACATCCTGCCCTGAAACATCCCAATACCCACCAAGTTCGCCCGTATTCAGCACATATTCGATAACAAGGCGCATGGTTGTCTCTATCTCTACCAGGGAAGCTGAAAGCAAAGACCAGTAAACCCGCTCATAATCCGGCAGGCTGGCTTCCTGGTCTGGATAGAGGCGCAACAGGTTAGGCCAAACTTCATCCCAGCGGGATTGTTCGAGCAGGTTCATCAGTTTCATTAGGCGCAAGCCTCTAATGCATAACGGAATAACTTGTCCATTTCATCCACCGGCGGCAGGTTTGGAGCAGCGTTGAAACCCTGCTCCAAACGGGCTAATTCTTTTTCGACGAACTCGCTCAAAACCGGGATACGCGGCCCTTTATCCAGTTCTTCGCCCTGGCTTTTTCGCACAATCAGGGCCTGGATAGCCTCCAAGAGGGCTGGCTCCCAGATGAGGCGCTCGACCAAAGGTCCAAGGGCAGTCGGCGCAACTCCATAACCATGCTCAATCCAGTTAATCACCAAGATCGGGCGCAGAACATAGAAATATTTTTTGGTCAAAACTTGCTCGCCCTGGAGATAATCCCGGAAATTGCCCTGCGCCATGTGTAGATAGTGGTGGATGCAGGAGAGCGGGGAATAATAAGTTTGGACCAGAACCCGCAAACGAGCAGCCAAATCGAGTTTCTCACGATAAACGATCGGCGAACCAAGCCATTCAAAGAGAGGCGGGTTGGATTTGCGAAACAGACGCAGTGCCTTGCGGATGTCCCAGCCGCTGAAATCCAGATTTTCGGGAGTCAGCGGACGCTCGATCACATCCCGCTTTTCATCGATGGAAAGATACCATTCAATGGGATGCATATACAAAAAACGGATATCGTAATCGCTATCGGGAGAGGGAAAGCCCCAAGCGCGGCTGCCGCTTTCGCAGGCGTAGAAGATCGTGACTTGCTCTTTGGCTTCGATTTGTGTCAGATATTCTTGGACAGTTTCAGGGATGGATGTCATCGGTCTGCTCCAAAATGGTTTTGACAGAATATATCAGTTTTTGGAATCAAAAGCCATCGAGGCCGGGCGAAAACATCTCGACAAATTGTGGGCATAGTTCCAATGATTCCCTGCGTTCAGTTTTGTGCCAGTATTCGCCGCTGATGCGCACCGCGCGCAGTAATACTGCTGGCGGTTGATTCGCAAGATAACCGTAACCTATCCTCGCGTTCCCCTCTGTAAACCTTAATTAGCTGGGATAGGCTTCCATCCCGGCGGCCATTGCTCCGGTAACCGTGCCGTCCACTTTTTCTGCGCCCGAGAAAAAACATTCTTCTGGATCGTAACAATCGTCGGAATATTTGTAGATAGCGAAGTTCCATCTGTACATAGCGCCGGTCCAGATCAGCCGGCAGATGGGGGATGGCTTTCTGCCGCCTTCAGCGCGGTCGAGATACAGAAATTTACCTTTGAATCGGGCTGAATAGCCGCTATCCGTGGTGCCACCAAAGATCATGCGCAGGCGCGGATCAACTTTTTTGAAGTTCCTTTGGTTGAACTCTTCCACCAGTTTCTGAACTTCAGCCTGGATTTCCAATGGAATTGCAGGGCCTCTTGGCATAAATCACTCTCCTCAGAAAAGTTCGAAAAAATCATCCGTGCCGAGTGTGGGTATCAGCTCTTTGGCCAACACTACAATTTTAGCGGGGCTTTGAATATTAATCCAATCGTCAATACTGCCGCGAAAACACCAGCGCTGTGGGGAAAAGATGCGCTCTTCGGGTTCTTCCAGGATAAAGCGCATGATCGGGCTGAATTGGGCATAACGTTCATCCAATTCTTGTCCAAGACTGTCAGGTATGTTCCATCCGATCTTGGCAAGTACATCACCGTAATCCGCGCCGCGGCTCTCGTAAATAATGATCTGTTCTTTCTTGATACTTGCCCGGTATTTGTGACTCTTGGGCAGCTTTTTCAGGGCAGCTTCAACGGTGTCCAGTTCTTCAGTTGAGACCAATTTGGGGCTGGCTTTGACCACAGAGACAACGGCGTTGACGCTTTCTTCAACCTGGTAGCCATCCGGCAGCTTTTCGACCGGTGTATCTTTTGGCTCGCGCGCAAAATAGTAGCGCGTTTTACCGGTTTTGGTGGTGGTCTGGCACAGATAGTAGGTGGAACCTTTGCGGTTGGTGTAAGTGAGTGGCATGGATGTTTATCCTGATTTCACAACCCGGCGCGGTTAAATCTTTCCAGCAAGGTTGAACGGCTGCGATACTTCTCTTTGATGACCAAAAAGCGTTCCTGAAATTTGAGCAATTGGTTCTGGTATATCGCCAGGTCGCGCAAGTTGACCAGCAATTGCGTCGCTTCATCGTAAGGTTTGGCCTGTTTTTTCT
>CAZLJB010000287.1:0-4961 GCA_964559195.1 uncultured Anaerolinea sp.
TAGGGGCGCCTGTCATAATCCTGGCGACCTGACCGCTCAATAGGCTGAGTTTGGTTGCCTGACCGGCCGGAATATCCCCGATTACCTCCATAGTAATGGGGGCAACCGCGCTCGCAGATTTTAGATCTTCCGCGTGTGCGGCGAAACCATCCACACTTGAATTATCAAAAATCGGATAATCAAAATGGGAATAAATTGATTCCGCCAACACACGATCAACTGCAGAATCTAGCGCTATATATTCCGAATCCAACTTATGCATGGATGAGAGAATTCTATTTAATGCTTCCTGGACACTAATCATGAATACCCTATTAATTAATATTGATTGTTATTCTGTTACCCACCGCGAATACGTTGGGCATCGACTACATTGTCCAGATTTTCAATCCGTGCAAGCAGCCGGCTTAGCTGGGCGATATCTCTAACTTCGACAATCAAGCGGATATTGGCCGTATCCGCTTGCATGTTATCGTGGTCGACGCGCACATTGACATCCACAATATTTACACCTTCAGTTGTCAATAAATTCGAAACATCACCCATTAGACCCTGACGATCAAAGGCAGTTACCCGGATGGGTACCGGGTAAGTACGGGTGTGATTGCCCCATGAGACTTTCACCAATCGCTCTCTTTCAGTAGAGCGAAGGATATTGGGGCAATCCATTCTGTGAATTGTTGCACCTCGCCCTCGTGTGATGTAGCCAATAATTGGATCACCAGGCATTGGGTTACAGCATTTGGCAGTGGTGGTAAGTAAACCTCTCAATCCAACGACAGCAACGGCTTCTGTTGTTGTCGTGCTAGCTTTTGGTATCGAAGTAGTAATTTCATCAGCGAGTGGCATTTCCTGTTCAGATATCAGATTAATGATCTGACTCATTGACAGATCGCCACATCCCAGGTCAACGAACATTTCCTCAGGGTTTTTATTGTCAATTTGCCGAGCGAGGTTTTCGAGATTAATGTCGCTAAGACCCAAGCGACGAAGCTCTTTCTCCAACATTGAACGACCTTGGGATAAATTTTGGTCGCGGTCTTCTTTTTTAAACCAGGCTTTGATTTTCGAACGGGCTCGCTGTGTTTTTACAAGGCTTAAGCTGGAATTAAGCCAATCACGACTGGGCCCTCCGTGTTTGGATGTGAGAATTTCAACTCGCTCACCAGTTTTGAAAATGTGATCCAAGGGTACGAGTTTCCCATCGATTTTTGCTCCACGACAGCGATGTCCGATATCTGTGTGAACATGGTATGCAAAATCGATTGGTGTAGATCCTGCGGGAAGATCGATTATGTCGCCTTTCGGAGTAAAAACATAAACTCGGTCTTCAAAAACGTCAGATTTCATAGAGTCGACAAATTCTTGCGCATCATTTATGTCTTGATTCCATTCCATCATGGAGCGAAGCCATAATATGTGCTGTTCATATTTTGAATCGTGCTTGGTACCTCCTTCTTTATATCGCCAATGAGCAGCAATACCGAATTCGGAGTTTTGATGCATTTCAGGGGTACGAATTTGAACTTCCAATGGCTTTCCATCGTCATAAATTACAGCAGTATGCAGGGATTGATAGAAATTATCCTTGGGGGCCGCAATATAATCGTCAAATTCACCTGGAATCGGTCGCCAATGATTGTGAATAATACCTAATGATGCATAGCAAGCCGGAATGTCCGGTACCATCAGACGTACTCCACGAAGATCGCGAACCATTTCAAAGGTTTTGCCTTTTTTCATCATTTTCTTATAAATTGAATAGATATGTTTTGGCCTACCCGTAATATCTGCTTTTATCCCCGCTTGTGCTAATACCCGAAATAAATGTTCAATAATTTCTGCAATTTGATCCTCTCGAACGCTACGTCGATCCGATATTTGTTCTGCGATCTCTTTATATTTTTCGGGATTTACATAGCGAAGCGAAAGGTCTTCAAGTTCCCATTTGATTTGCCATATTCCCAGGCGATTAGCTAGAGGGGCATGAATGTCCAGGGTTTCCTGAGCGATCCGTTTTTGTTTTTCGGGTTTTGTAAATCCCAAAGTTCGCATATTATGCAGGCGATCCGCCAGTTTGATAAGTACAACGCGTACATCATCGTTCATTGCCAAAAAGGTTTTTCGAATTGCTTCAATCGCGATTTGTTTTTTTCGTTTTGAGACCTGCTCCGGGGTGGGATCGACATCTTCGTCGCTGCCTCCCAATTGGTCACTCCGAGATACACGTGGCAAACTGTCAAGCTTGGTAACTCCGTCCACCAGGTTAGCAATCACATCGCCAAACTGTTCCCGCAAATCTTTGAGAGTAATTTTAGTGTCTTCCACTGTATCGTGTAGTAAGCCAGCGGCTAGTACTTCTGCGGGCATCCTCATGTCCGAAAGTATTGCAGCTACGGCGACACAATGATTGATGTACGGTTCTCCAGATTGCCTTTTTTGTTCTGAATGAGCTTCCTCAGCTACGAAATAGGCGCGCTTAACCAAATCCCGGTCGAAAGTGGTGTAATAATCAGGCAGGTTTTCTATTAATTGGTCGATGGCAATCGCTTGAGCAAATTTCATATTTAATTTAGCCTTGGTTAATCTTGCGAGAATTTTACCTGACTTTATTAGTTATCAATCATTGTTGATATTTCGATGTTTTCCACTGCTTTGTGGAGATCAACTGACGCCATGATGATAGCAGTGCCGCTTATTCCAGAACCAATCGAAATTTCAGGGAACCGAAAAACACTCCTGTCAGCAATAATTCGAATTGGATGTGGCAACCCGATTGGGGATACTGCGCCAATTTGATAACCGGTATTGAGTAAAACTTCACTTTCGGATGCCAGGGTTAACCGGGAATGACCTAAGAATGACCGCAGTTTTGGCCAGGCGATTTGAGAAGGTCCGGAAACCAATACCATTACAAAATTTTTATTGGCTATTCGAAATAATATACTGCGTACGATCTGCTCTGGTTTTTGGCCTCTCTCTATAGCGGCCTGTTCAATTGAACTTATCGATTCTTTATGTACAAAGATCCGATAATTTATTGACAACTGGGATAATACTTGTGCGACTTTAGGGATTTCGATCATTTCCAATTTTACCTGTTCTAGGGATATGAAACGGTCCTATTAATAAATTTTTTGCCAAAAATTACTTTTCCGAATTAGCGCTTTTGATGCTTTGACTTTTTTGATTTCTTAGCGTATAGTGATTCAAATAAATATATTTGGAGATGGTTTTATGTATTCGATTCGTTTGCTTGAAGAAGGTGTTGGATCTGGACTTGTTGGAGGATACGTTTGGGTAGGTCTCGCTATATTCATCCTGGTGGTGTGTATTGGGTGGCTAGCTTCGAGTCGGGGATGGCTAAAGCAAGAAATACCGGTTCAAAACAACCATAAGACGGATAATCAATCGCATCACTAAAATAATTAATTCAAAATTGATTTTCGCTTATGAAAATCATATTGTCAATGATAAACATCTCCTTTTTGCCCTGGAAGATGTTTATCATTGTACCTGCATATTCTGATATTGATTTACCGTAGCCTCGGTTTAGGTTTGATTTAGGTTTAGACTCGCCTGGTAATATATCCATGCCGAAAATTGGCTATATTAAAACACTAGCGAATTTCTGATAAAAAAGATATAAATATCCGATAAAATATGTGCGCTGACAATTATTAAATTGCTTGATAATTTTTGATTTTAGAAAAGACAGTCAGTTTTGGTTTTTCTTTCGTTTCGGATTTAACTTCAATATTTATTTAAATGACCCCATTAGAATTGGGGATGGAGTGAGAGATTAATGGATAAAAACAAGTTATTACAGTTGTATTACGAGATGGTACTGATACGGCGCCTGGAGGAACGAGGTGCAGAATTGTATCAGGCTGGAAAAATTGGCGGATTCATGCATTTGTATATTGGACAGGAGGCAGTTTCTACTGGTTTGATTGCCGCCCGCGAGCCACGAGACCGAGTAATTACTGCTTATAGGGATCATGGCGTTGCCCTTAATTGTGGTATATCAGCAAATCAAGTTATGGCTGAATTACTTGGCAAAGTCACCGGCACATCAAAAGGTAAAGGTGGCTCAATGCACATGGCTGATAAGAATAAAAATTTCTGGGGCGGTCACGCGATTGTTGGTGGGCACTTGCCAGTGGCTTCTGGCTTGGCGCTCGGGGATCAATATGCAGGCAACGACAATGTAACCATCTGTATGTTTGGTGATGGCGCAACCAATATTGGTTATTTCCATGAAGCCCTTAATTTATCCAAAACCTGGAATTTGAGAGTTTTGTGGGTTTGTGAAAACAACCAGTATGGCATGGGTACAGCGGTAGATCGAGCATCCGCGGTTTCACAGATTAGACAAAAAGCCGAAGGCTACGGAATGGCTAATAATCGGGTAGAGGGTATGGATGTTCTGAAAGTTTATGAAGCATCTAAAACTGCCATTGATTATGTACGCACAAAAAGTGAGCCGTTTTTATTGGAAATTATGACTTATCGTTTCCGGGGTCACTCAATGGGAGATCCTGAACGCTATCGAAAACAGGCTGAGGTAAAGAAATGGGAGGAGAGTGATCCGATTGGTATTTTTCATAGCTTCCTTCTTCAACAAGACATTGCTGAAGAAGCTCTAAATGAAATTGACTCAGGAGTGGATTCTGAAGTTGCCCGCTCGGTTGAATTTGCAGAAGCCAGTCCCGAGCCGGGAATGGATGAATTGTTCAAAGATATTTATGCAGATGTGGATTAGGGATCAAAATGGCTAAGATAACAATGCGCGAGGCAATCTCACAGGCTTTGATGGAAGAAATGGATCGAGATCCATCGGTCTTCATTATGGGTGAAGAAGTTGGTATTTGGGGCGGTTCGTATGCTGTTACGAAGGGATTTTATGATAAATATGGTCCTGAACGCGTAAAGGATAGATCGGAAGAGCGTCGTGTAGG
>CAZLJB010000288.1:0-1817 GCA_964559195.1 uncultured Anaerolinea sp.
ATAATGGGAAATACATTAACCTACAAAAGGAACCCACAATGGATCTGAAAGAACTTTACGAACATGTAATTGAAGGCGAAGCTGCGGAAGTGGAAGCAGGTGTTAAGGCCGCTCTGGAGGCTGGTGTTAGCCCCAACACCATATTAAATGAAGCCCTGATCGCTGCCATGGATGAAGTTGGGCGCCGTTTTGAAGAAGGTGAATACTTTGTACCCGAAATGTTGATCGCCGCACGCGCCATGCAGGCCGGTTTACGCCTGCTAAAACCACATCTGACCAGCGCGGAAACCAAATCCGCTGGCAAAGTGGCGATTGGAACGGTCAAAGGCGACCTGCACGACATCGGTAAAAACCTGGTGGCCATGATGCTGGAAGGTGCCGGTTTTGAGATCCAGGATCTGGGCGTGGATGTCACTCCCGATAGTTTTGTGAAGGCGGTTGAGGCGGGCGCGCAGATTATTGGCATGTCTGCCCTTTTGACGACTACGATGGGCAACATGGGTGTGACGATGGAAGCCCTCAAATCTGCCGGTCTGCGCGACAAGGTCAAGGTTATGATCGGTGGGGCGCCCGTCACACAAGAATATGCCAATCAGATCGGGGCAGATGCCTTTGCACCGGACGCTTCCAGTGCTGTCCGTACTGCTCGACAGTTGCTTGGATAGAAGACAGGAAATAAAACATAATGGTGTTTTCACGGGAAGAAACCCCGTGAAAACACCATTGGCCGGGAAAACCACCGCTATATGTTCATCTGGGCGGGAAAAATAGGATGATGATTTGGTTCCGATCCAAAGAACGGAGAGATATCCGGTCTTTATTCTTTCAAAGACACAATACCCTGCTGGATGGCAAAATGGACAAGATCTGCTTGTGAACCCAGGCTTAACTTGGCTTTAATATTGGCGCGATGCTTTTCAGCGGTCCGAATGCTGATATTCAGTTTAACAGCAATTTGCGAACTGGTGCTGCCTTCGGCAATCAACTGCAAAACTTCACGCTCCCGGTTGGTCAAATGATCCTTGACGGCTGTGGGGCTGTGATTTTCAGAAACGAATGTCTCAATGACCTTTTCGGAAACCTGGCCACTCAGATAACGCTTGCCCTTTACAACCGCGTAAACAGCCTGGACAACTTCCATAAAATCGTCATTTTTCAGCAGGTATCCCAATGCGCCGCTTCGCAAGCTGCCGAGCACATACGAGTTGGCCGAATGCATGGAAAGCATAATCACCTGCACATTTGGGTTTCGCTTGCGGATTTGCGAGGTGGCATCCATACCGTTTAAATTGGGCATGGCGATATCAGTGATAACCACCTGGGGAGAAAGCTTTTCAACCAGCTCAACCAATTCATGCCCGTCCGAGGCTTCACCAATTACTTCAATATCCGGCTGGGCATTCAGCAAGGCTCGCATTCCCTGCCTGACAATTTGATGATCATCGGCCAGAATGACACTGATTTTATTCATCTTGCCGGCTTTCATCCAGGAAAAATTTAGCCCTGACTGTTGTACCTGCGCCGGACTTTGTAACAACCGAAAATTCACCCCCCAACAATGAAACCCGCTCACGCATGCCCGAGATGCCAGCCGACCGGTGCGCCCTGGATTCAACGATCTGAGGATCAAAGCCCTGACCCTGGTCGCTAATCCAGATTTCCAAGCAGCCATCCAACCGTACCCCAACATCCACACATTTTGCGCCGGAATAACGGGCCGTATTCGTGAGAGACTCCTGGATTATCCGAAAAGCGGCAGTCTCAACCGGTTTTGGAAATCGGAGATCATTTGTAAAGCTGAAGTTATGGTTGACCTG
>CAZLJB010000288.1:1917-4951 GCA_964559195.1 uncultured Anaerolinea sp.
CGGCGTTCGGTTTCCTGGATTTCGAACATGTGCTGGGTTAGATCACGCAGTTGACGGTTTTTTGCTTCAAGCACCTCGGCAAAATGCGCGCGTTCCTCCATTTGCTTGCGATAGCGATTCATTCTCAAGATGGTCTGGATACGGGTCAACAGGACGGTCTGATCAACTGGCTTTGAAAAAAAATCATCCACCCCTGCCTGAATACCCCGCAAACGCGATTCGTGATCATCCAGGGCTGTAATCATCACAATCGGAATATCCGCCAGAATGGGGTTGGTGCGCAACCGCCGGCAGGTCTCAAAGCCATCCATGCCTGGCATCATCACATCCAGTATGATCACATCCGGAAGGATCTCACCCGCCATTTTTATGGCAGTTTCCCCGTTTGGAGCAAAGTAAATTTGAGTATCCTGTTGCGCAAGTTTCATTCCAAGAAAGTCATATAAATTATTTTCATCATCAACAATCAATACTGAATGAGCGCTCATGCTCTCATTTTACACCCGGGACTGGCTATAAAATATCCGTAATTTCAGGAATTCTCAACATGGTTTTCGCAAGGGGCTTGGGGTGTTTTTTTTTGTAGTTGAGCAAGGACTTGCCCGCAAACTCGCAGGGGAGAGTAACGGTTTTCATCCACCTTTGCAGTAAAACCAGGATGGTATCAGGCCAGAAGCCAACAAATATTCCACCTGAGGCGCAAATCCTATCCTGGCAAATCTATAAAGGTGCGTACTTTTACGAATAGACCTGATCTAAACAAGGGATTATCATATCATTACAATTATCAAGATTTGAAGAAAATGGGATTCTACGAATTTGAACAGATATTCCTTGCGAATATTTGTTGCTCCCTTCAAACCCTTGTCGGTAAAACAGGGCCTGGTGTACCTGGGACATAACCGGGATTTGGTACCTGACCGAAAGTTCGCTCAAAATTGTGGTTCAAGCGAGAAATATCTTGCAAGCTTTGCACCTTCCACAGAAAAGCTATTTCAGCCACCGGCGAACAAAAGGATTAAACATATGGATGCATTTATTAATAAGCTCGGTAAATACACCATCTTGAACTGCTTGGGGAAGGTACTTTTAGTTGGCTTTTTAAGCCAGCGATAATCTTGATCGCAAGATAGCGATCAAAATTCTTAAACCAGGTTGGTCAGATGACCCAATTGCGCTGGAACGTTTCAGGCGCGAAGCACCGATCACCAGTCAGATGTATCACAATCGGATCGCCTCGATCATCGAATTCGATGAATTTTAAGGCCGGCGCTTCCTGGTGATGGTCTATGTAGATGGGATCTCTCTGGAAAGATTGGTCAAGGAGCAAGGGCCGTTATCGTGGAAGCCATGTCTGGGAATATTAAACCAGGTGGCCGATGGCCTGGATTATGCACACCAACACGGCTTTGTTCATCGCACCCATAATCGGCTAGCATAGACATTGGTAGTCCGACCCAGGAGGTGGCTGGCTAAGCTAATTCACTCCTGGGTCGGGCATCCTTTCTGTCCACAAGCTTACCTTATTAAACCCAAACGGCCGCTCTCTTTTGAGCGACCGCCGCCTGATACCTTATTACATCCACCATTTATCTCAGCCGAAACTGCTTAAATCCCTACCTTTAAACCGTCCCCGGTTGCCCACAAGTTTGGTTCACAACCCAATAACCGGCCTTCGCTCAAAGAATAGCACAATCTTATTTCAGAGCGGGTTATCAAGGTAAAAAAGGGCTGGGTTACGCACAGGGCTTGAACCAATCGTTTATATACCCCGCAGACATCCCCTGGTCAGCAACCTTGCACCCCCTGGTCAGGAAAATAGCTGGATGGGAATTCTTGAGATAAGCATCAATGAGTAATTTTTTAATAAACCGAATTATTCAATTCAATGCAGCAATCATACAACTGGAATTAATGGACTAAAATGAGTAATATTCGTATTCTAATAGTGGATGATCAGACCGTGGTACGGGAGGCCCTGGTCTCGATTCTTTCATTCCAATCGGATCTCAAAATTATTGGTCAATCGGAGGCTGGGCAGCCGGCGATTGACATTGCTCGTCAATCCCAGCCTGATATTATCCTTCTCGACCCGGAAACCCCCAGGCAGGATGGCCTGGAAACTATAAAAAAACTGCGCCTGGCTGCGCCGGGGGCTAAAATATTGATTCTGACCTCGCTGGCTGATCAGGTGCGTGTCTTTCAAGCCATTAATAACGGCGCCATCGGCTTTATACTAAAAAACGCCAGGTGGGAAAACCTGCTGCAAGCCATTCGAGATGTTGCAAAAGGACAATCCTATATCGATTCTTCAATTGTCATCCAAATCATCCAGGAAAACACGCTCAAAGAAGCGCTGCCTGCCAAAACGGTTCAACCAGAATTCCTGACCGAACGCGAAATTCAGACGCTGCGGTTGATCGCAAAAGGCTTTTCCAACCAGAAAATCGCCGCGGCCTTTTTCTTGCAGGAACGAACTGTTGCAAAATATGTCAGCAATATTCTCAGTAAACTCTCTTTGACCAATCGCACCCAGGCTGCCCTGTATGTCATCCGGGAAGGTCTGAACAAGGATGAAGAATTGGCATCGACAAATAACAAACCTGAACGACCTAATCCGGAACCAATACTGGTGATATCTCCAAAAATATCTGTATAAAGGGAAACTGACGACACACGCTATAAAAATGACGAATTAGCGCGGCTGGAGACCATCGCCGCGTGAGTGGGCAGCCTGACCGAACGCATGCAGGCAGCATTAGCTTTGCAATCCAGCGAAGCCCATTTCAGATTGCTGGTTGAGAACAGCACAGACGTTTTCTGGTTGATAAACTTCAGAGAAAAGAAGATCATCTATGTCAGCCCGGCCGTTCAACAATTGACTGGTTTTACTAGCGATGAATTAGTCAACGGTCACATAAAAAGCGTTTTTTCAGATGACAGCTGCCATAAACTTGTGCGCTTGTGGGAGGAAAACATCCGGCAGTATCTGAGCGGGGCAAAATTTACCGCAGCTTCTATTCAAATAGAACAT
>CAZLJB010000289.1:0-4937 GCA_964559195.1 uncultured Anaerolinea sp.
GATAGCTTCAGGTGACTGGAGTTCAGACGTGTGCTCTTCCGATCTGATATGAAATATGAATACAGCGAGGGCATTCAGCCTTCCCCCCTACCCACTCCACTCATTCTAAAAAAAGGACTTTTTAAAATGAAAGCAATTGTGTATACAAAGTACGGCTCACCCGATGTTCTTCACCTTGAAGACCTGGAAAAACCCAGCCCCAAGGATAATGAAGTGCTGATCAAAGTTCATGCGGCCTCGGTAAACCCTGCTGACTGGCATACCATGCGAGGCGCACCGTTCCTGGCCCGCCTGGCAAACGGACTTTTCAAACCCCAAAACCCCAGGCTCGGCGCGGATGTGGCGGGGCGCGTTGAAGCGGTAGGCTGCAACATAACGCAGTTTCAGGCCGGTCAGGATGTATTTGGGTGCCTGCCCCTGAACGCGATGGGCAGTTTTGCCGAATATGTCACTGTCAATGCGGATGGATTGGCGTTGAAACCGGCCAATATCACATTCGAGCAAGCCGCAGCCATCCCGTTGGCGGGGTTAACCGCGCTGCAAGGACTGCATAACCACGGAAAGATCCAGCCAGGGCAAAAAGTGTTGGTCAACGGCGCGTCTGGCGGCGTGGGTACTTTTGCCGTACAGATCGCCAAGTCATTTGGTGCAAGGGTCACTGGCGTTTGCAGCACACGAAATCTGGAATTGGTGCGCGCGATTGGTGCAGACCAGGTTGTGGATTACACTGAGGAAGATTTCACCCAAAACGGGCAAGCTTATGACCTGATTTTTGACACAATAGGAAATCTTTCGATGGCCGATGCTATGCGGGCATTGAGCCCGAATGGAATTTGCTTTGTGGCCGGGTATACGACCATGCCGCATGCATTGCAACTTATGATCATTGGGCCACGGGTGTCAAAAAGAGGCAGTAAAAAAATTGGTCTGATGTCGGCCGTGCCAGAAAACCAGAAAGATTTACTGATTCTCAAAGAACTGCTCGAAACTGGCAAAATTGTCCCTGTTATCGATCAATGTTACCCCTTAAGTGAGACGGGCAAAGCTGTCCGTTATCTTGAAACGGGACGCGCCCGTGGAAAAGTCGTCATTCGCGTGGACCAAAAGAATAATAAATGAACACAGCCCAGGAAGTGATACCAAGTCAGCCAATGATTTATCAAATTAGGATCAAGGGTCATCTGGGTCGTCAGCGGGCAGACTGGTTTGAGGGCCTGACCATCACCCTGGAAGATGACGGCAATACACTATTGACTGGCCCGGTGGTCGATCAGGCCGCGCTGCATGGATTGCTAAAAAAAGTACGCGATCTGGGAATGCCATTGCTTTCGGTCAATCGCGTTAATCCAAGCAGATAGATGCCTCAATTGCCAAACCTATGAGAAAAGGAGAGAACATGGAAAATAATAATGATCAGGTTTCGTCGGGTATTGGTTGTGATTGGGTTTCTGGTCAGCGGACTCGTGGGCTATGCTTTGTTGACAGCTGTATGCACTGAGCACCCCGTTGGTTTCCAGATCATTAAAACGACGGACGCAGACGGGGAACCCTTCACTGTCGATGTATGGTATCCAATTGTTCAACGTGGCTCAACGACCAGCCGCGGTAGTTTCTTTATCAACCAGTCCGACAAGGCGACCATGCAGGTATTAAAAGATAAAATCCGGATTGGCCCGTTTTAATAGCATCCGTGCAGGGATAATAGGTCGTTTTAAAAAGAATAGAATTAAAGTTAAGGGGGAAAACCAGAAAGGTCAACACAAAAACACTAAAACGATCAGGGGATATAAAATTTCCCACCAAAAACCTGAAATATCCCGGTATCGTGTCACCTTTTTTAGAATTTTGGGTTATATATTTTTAATACTTTCCTGGCTTGATGAGTTACAAGGAGATGACCTATCGAATAAATCCGTTATTTTTTCTGATATTTCAGTTTTGCCCATTCATTCACCAAAGGAGAAATTGCAATGGCAAATAAGATACAGGAACATGATAAGCAAGTACTGCATAAAATGGGCTATGCCCAGGAATTGTCTCGTCGTATGAGCGGATTCTCGAATTTCGCGATTTCGTTCTCGATCATTTGCATCCTTGCCGGTGGAATCACGGCTTTCCCTGTTGCGCTCAGCTCTGGCGGCGGTTTTTCGGTCGCTATCGGCTGGATTTTCGGCGGTTTTCTGGCCATGGTCGTGGCACTCGGAATGGGGCAGATTGCTTCAGCTTACCCCACAGCTGGCGGCCTCTATCACTGGAGTTCTCACCTGGGCGGTAAAGCCTGGGGCTGGGCCACGGCCTGGTTCAACCTGCTTGGCTTGATCTTTGTGGTTTCATCCGTGGATGTGGGTGTCTATACCCTGTTGCGCGAGTTGATCTTGAAGCCCATGTTCAATTTGCCCATGGATAATTGGGTGCTTACCTTTTCCCCCACCTTCACGGTGGATATGTGGCAGTTGATCATCGTAGGCCTGTTGCTGGTCTCCCAGGGTCTTTTCAACCATTACGGCATCCGCGTCACCACCATCCTGACAGATTTCAGCGGTTACCTGATTTTCGTGGTCGCAGCCTTCCTGACGATTGCCCTACTTTTCTTTACGCCAGTTAAACTGGATTTCTCCCGTCTTTATACCTTCCAAAACTTTACCGGCGATCCAGGCGGCGGTGTTTTCCCGGCGCATCCTTCTTCGCTTTTGGCGTTCTTCTTCAGCTTGCTCTTTGTGTTATACACACTGACTGGTTTTGACGCATCTGCTCATACTTCCGAAGAAACCCAGGATGCCCAGGTCAATGTACCAAAAGGCATGTGGACTGCCGTTTTGTGGTCCTGGATCTTTGGCTTTGCCATGGTGTCTACCTTTGTGTTGGTACTGCCAAGCGTAAGCGACGGCGCCGCCCAGGGCTGGAACTCCTTTTACTATATGTACGGCTCTTCACTCATGCCGTCCGCTATCCGGGTTTTACTCAGCATCGGCATCGTGCTTTCTAACTATCTTTGCGCCCTGGCTGGCCTGACTTCTTGCTCGCGCATGATGTTCGCTTTCTCGCGCGATGGCGGTCTGCCCTATTCGAAACAACTTTCGGAAGTCAGCACCCAGTACCGCACCCCCACCTATGCCATCTGGGTCAGCATCATCCTGGCTTTTCTTTCCACCATCTACGGCAATGCCTTCGTAGTACTTTCCACCGCTTGTGCAGTCTTCCTGTATCTGTCTTACGTTATGCCTGTTGCGGCTGGTTTCTTTGCTGAAGGAAAGACTTGGAAAGAGAAAGGCCCCTTCAATCTGGGAGTCTGGTCGAAACCCAATGCCGTTGTTGCAGTGCTGGGAGGCGCTGCCCTGGCATTTACAGGTTTCTTCCCCCCCAACGAAAAAGTCTTCTACCTAACTATCGGGATGATCGTGGTCATGCTGATCGTCTGGTTTGCCTTTGAAAACAAGCGTTTCGAAGGTGTTCCTGAAGGTCAAACGATTGTCGATCGCCAAAAGATGATCGCCGAAATCGAAAAGAAATTCGGCGAATAATCCTGGCGGCCTGTTAAATCTGAATAGACGGCATCTCGCAGGCTTGTGGGGTGCCGTTTTTCTTTTTGGGTATAATTGAAATCAGCGCCAACCGGTCATAAAAATTGGAGGACTGATGAAATATCTTCTCGGGATTGATCAGGGTACCACCCAGACCACTGCGGTGGTAGTGAATGAGCACGGTGTAATGCTTGATAAATATTCTGCCGAACTTCCGGCGCGCTTCCCGCAAGCCGGCTGGGTTGAGCAAGACCCGCTTGACATCCTCCGAACAGTCAGGGAAGCCTGTGCGCCTCTACTCGCGAAGTACCCAATCAGTGCGGTCGGTTTCGACAACCAGGGCGAAACCTTTCTACTTTGGGATGCCAGCACTGGCCAGCCTGTCACACCAGCCATCGTCTGGCAGGATACCCGTGGTGAATCGGTCTGCAAGGCGCTCGTGAATCAGATCGATGGCGCGCTGCTGCGCCAGAAAACCGGCTTACTGTTGGATAGCTACTTTTCTGCTCCCAAGCTTAAGTGGGTTTTTGAACAGGATCCGGGTATTCGTGAACTGGCCCACCAGGGTAGGCTGAAGTTTGGTACAACCGAAACCTGGGTCATCTGGTCACTGACGATGGGTAGGCTGCACGTTACTGATCCATCCACTGCTTCGCGCACATTATTGTTTGATATCAACCGTCTTGATTGGGATGAGACCCTCCTGGCTTGGTTTGATGTGCCGCGTGGAATTTTGCCTTCAGTGAAAGCTTCCGCGGGATATATTGGTGATGTCGATTTTGGAGATGGAAAACCCCTGCCTTTGCATGCCTTGCTTGTGGATCAGCAGGCAGCCCTGTTTGGGCAGGCCTGCTTTATTCCACTGGAAATGAAGTGTTCGTTTGGCACAGGCAGCTTCCTTCTGATGAACATTGGCGCTCAAGCACGTCTTTCGAACAACGGTTTGCTCACCACTGTCGGCTGGAATGTCGCCGGGCAAACAACCTACGCCCTGGATGGTGGCATTTTTGTGACCGGTTCAGCTGTGCAGTGGCTGCGGGATAACCTGCATCTGATCCCCGATTCGGCCTCCAGCCATGCGGCCGCCACGCGTTCAATCGACAGCGGGGTGGTTGTTGTTCCGGCGCTGCAGGGCCTGGCTGCGCCGCATTGGCGCACGGATGTTCGCGGCGCCATGTTTGGGCTTAATCGCAGCACAGGCGCAGATGACATTGTCCGTGCTACGCTGGATGGCATTGCCTGCCGTGTCTACGAGGTGGTCAACGCCATGGCTCAGGATGCCGGGCAGGCCCCGCCGCATCTCAAGGTGGATGGCGGCCCATCCGGCAATCCATACCTGATGCAAATGATCGCTGACTTGCTTAATATTGAAGTGCGGGTTTCGGCTGCGTTGGAGGCCACCGCCATCGGCATCGC
>CAZLJB010000290.1:0-4933 GCA_964559195.1 uncultured Anaerolinea sp.
AAATTGGGTTGAAATGCAGGCGGAAATCGTGTCTGCGGAAGTGAAAAAATCTGGTTCCAAATACCAGGTTGCCGTTCAATATACCTACATCCAGGATGGTACCAGGCAGACTGCTGAATATCTGAGCCGGGAAATGGCTTGCGAGGCTGACGCGCAAGCCTATGCTGAATTTGCGTTGGGCATGATCTGCCCCTGATAAGGATCCACACCATGTTTATCTTCGTGTTGTTTACAACCCTGGCACTGCTGGCCTGGCTGATCATTAAACCGGGCTGGCTGCCTGCGCTACCCGAGAATGCATACCAGGAAAGATTCTCCCTGCTGGTTGATCGGTTGAAGCAAAAATCCGGCGTTTGGTTCAGGCAGGTCAAACCATTTTGGAAAAAGAAGGACAACCTGGGTTTGCAGTTGAAAACCTGGGCGTCGAATGAAGAACTAACAGCCTGGCAGCAGTCGGAAGAGCTGACTGAATTGCAAGGTTGGATCGTCAGCCTGACGGATGCGGAAGCCGGCGCACTGGCCCAGGATCTTTCCAACTTCTGCTGGAAGCAGGGCGTCAACATCATCTGGCTTCTGGAAGACAGCGGCAGCCTCGAGATGCAGACTGCGCTTACCTCTCTGGTTCGACACTATTGCCTGGCCGTCCGAGAACGGATCAGCTCGCGCCCGGCGGCCTGCCTGCGCGCCTGGTCGGCAGCCCCGCTCGCAAAGGAAAACCGCGGATTTGGCAACCTGCTTTATATTGGTCTGGTGGAGGCCGGTCTGATTCGAATCCCGCCCGCGCTGCTGTTGGCGCCTGAGAAACGGCGCCTTGAGCATCAAATCAGCGCCATTAAAAGCCTGCTCGAGAAAGACCCTGAAGGGCTGCTGCCCTATGCAGAGCAGGCCATCGAAACCCGTAAGGCTCAAACCCTGGAGAAAGTATTCAGGTCGCCATTGCCCAGCCGATAAAACCGGATGGGTCAGCCAAAAAACAGCCTACTAACTCAATAGGAACAACCAATGCGAAAAATAAATCAATATCTGAGAATGAGTTCCCAACCCGGGTTGCGGATTCGCACCGGGCTGAGAGCCGGCAGCACCGATCCATGCGCGGATGATGTTTACAAGTGCTGTAATAATTCACGACCATGTAAAGACTGCGTGGGTGACTGTGTAATGGGAAACAGCGGCTGGGATCCTCAGCAAGGGGTAGAATACACCTGCGCCAAAAACAACAAATGCTATGACAAAAAGTAATCCATTCCATCATCCAGCGCCGGACGATAGAATTTTCGTTTCTACTCACGGGTAATCAGTTCTGGGTGAAAAGATTGTGGCAGGGACAGTTGATGTGATTTTTATGGAGTTTTGCCGGGATGTACCATCCCGGCAAAACTCCACTTGCGTGGCAAACAACTGATTGGCTAGCGTCCGTACGATTTGGACGTGTTTTTCAGAGATGCACCCATGTCACATTTTTATTTAGCTGTCATTCCCGCGTAAGGGATTCGGCCAGGCGGCCTTCTTCCATTCGCAAATGCCGCCAGGCGGCAGAAGCCCACATCCCGGTGCGCACCTGTTCTTCAGCGTTTAATAGATCGGCGTAACGCGAACCGGGTCTCTTAATCAGTTCGCCGGGGGCCGCGTCCTCAATCACATGCCCGTTTTCAATCACCAGCACGCGGTTGAAGTCCTGGGTTTCGCCCACGTCATGAGTCACGCAAATCAGGGTGGCGTCCTTCCAAAATTGGCGGGCCTTGATCAGCAGGCGGCGCCTTTGGGCGCGATCCAGACCTCGGAAAGGCTCGTCCAAAATCACCAGCCGGACGCCATCGCGGTTCATGGCGCGCGCCAGGCGCACCCGCTGTCCCTCACCGCCTGAGACCAGCCCGCCGCCTTCGCCCAGTTTGGTTTGCAGCCCATTGTCCAGGCGTTCCAGCAGGCTGTACAGATCGGCATCTTCCAAGAGCAGTCCATGCTTGCCTGAGCCGCTCAGGTCGTTCCCATAGGTCAGGTTTTCGAGCAGGGTTTTATTCCAGATTTGAACTTCAGGATCGACCCAGGCGGTTTCACGCCGCATCTGGATCAACGTTTCGCCATCCAGGGTCTTGCCATCCACCCGGCATTCCCCACTGGCAGGTTTGTGCCAGCCAAGCAGGATGCCGACCAGTGAAGATTTCCCGGCGCCGGATGGGCCCACCACGGCCAGGTGTTCCCCAGCAGCCAGCGAAATATCGACGTCTTCCAGGATGGTATGCCCGCCTGCCACCAGGCTGACCTGCCGCATTTCAATCTTGACCCCGGTCGCAGGCGCGGGTTGCGGGTTTGGATCGCTCTGGATAAGCGGGCCAGTTTCTGTTTCGAATTCCGACTTTTCGAATTGGGTGGCCGGGACGGACTTGTTGCCCAAACCCTGGTTGGGCTCCGGGCGGTGCTCGTTTTCCTCGGCGGCTTCCAGCGGTTCCAGAATGCGCAGCAGGCTGTTGCGCATCAGCGGGTATTGTTGGATGAAACCTACGATGGCCTGCCCGTGGATCGGCAGGTTCAAGGTCCAGTAGAATAAAAGCAGACCGCCGCCGGCTGGCCCGCCGCCGCGGATGTAATCAAAGCCGACCCAGGCTGAGAAGATGGTATATAACACGGCTGACATGCCCTGTACGCTCAGCCCGGTTTTGATCATGTCTGAATTGGAGCGCATCCATTCTGTCAGCAAGCCTTCATGCTCGCGCCGGAAGGCACGTTCGGCGCCATGTGTGCGCAGCGGCAGCAACCCTTGCAGCGCGTCCAGATAGAAACGGCTCAGGGCCCCGGCATGCGTGCGCAGGCGCAGATCATTTTCTTCCAGGATGTTGTGCGAGCCCCAGCCGAAAGCTGCAAATGTGATCATGGCACCCAGGGCCAGCCAGAGTGAGTGGGGCTGCAGCCAGACCACACCGGTGACGGTCAGCGCCAGGTTGAAAATGGAAAGCAGGAACCCGACCGCCAGCCCGGGCAGGTTGCGGAGCGATCTCAACCCGTGCGCACGGTTGGTCATGTCTGAGGTCAGGCGGCTGTGAAAATAACGGTCACTCAAGAGCGGGATTTTCTTTAAAAACGCGACTCTCAGGCGGGTTTCCAGGCGGCGACCGACCCGCTGCGTGGCCGCGCTGAGCGGGAATTCCAACAGGAACAGCGCAAACAGGAAGATGAACAGGGCTGCCAGGGCATAGACCCGCTGATCCATCTCCGCAAAAATATACTGGAAGCGGAACAGACCCTGGAATAAAAAGGCTTGCAGCGCCACGCTGGCGGCCGAGATGAGAAAGGCTCCCAGCAGGATGGAGGGCACCAGCCAGCCATCCTGGCGCAAAGATTCCCAGATCGTTTTCTCGATATTCATGCGCGGTTCGTTCAGGATGGCCGCAAGTTCGGGAGAGAGTTCTTCCGTTTCTTCTTCCAGGTTTTCGGCTTCTGTGGTTGATTTTTCAAGCAGCCCGTTGACCTTGATCAAGACCGCCCCATGCAGATTGAGCTGCAGATCATCTGTACCGAGCGTGGTCTCAAGCGGGGTGACCGACCAGTAACCGGTTGGGATCACAAAGCTGGTGGTCGGTGGATCCTGCCCGGGTTGGTCTGGGTTGGCAGCCGAGGTATTGGCTCGAAAGAGCGCCAGGATCAATGCCCCGCAAGGTTTCCCGGGTTCAAGCGCCTTGGTTTTGACCAGAGAATCCACCAGGCGAACGGCGGCATCCAGCGCAGCCAGCCCGCTCCAATCCGGAATGGCAAGCGCTTCGGCCTCAATCTCAGAGATCATGGTTTCGGCAACCTTCAGGAGTGACATCCTTTTGGCGAGCGGAGCCATAAAACCGGCTGTTTCGGCCCAGGCGCGCCAGGCTTCTGCGGAAACGGGAAAACTGTGATTGAAAATATCTTCGATGAATTGTTCTTTTAATATCCAGCGCCGCCCAACTCCCGGATCCATCAATTGGATCCATTTGCCATACTGGCTCCAGGCCACCACAAAGTGAGTCAGCCCGCTGGGCGTGCGAGTCACAACCAGGGATGGCAGCGCCCAGAAGCCTTCCAGCAGGACGTGATCCATCGGCAGCATGATCTGCTCGGCGTCCAGCCCGAGCTTGATGGCCAGGTCTTCGATCGAGTCGATTGAAGTGCCGTCCACCGAGGTCTGGCAGGCTTCGCGCAGACGTCCGTAGCTGGTGTAGATGCCATAGCCTTCCAGCAGGGATTTGAGCGAGGCCGGGCCGCAGTCCATCTCGGAAGTCTGAACCACTTCGGGAACAAAGAATTTTTTGGCCTTGTTTTTAAGGATCTGCATCGGTTGTCAGGCCTATTGCTGAATGGAACGCCAGATCAGGTTGGCGGGGGAGGTTTTACCCAGCAAGATTTTTAGCTGTCCTTTTTGGGCTGCGGAACCAGGCTCGCTGGAAAAAAGAAATATCTCGACCGGTTCTGAGGCGTTGGCCGGCACATTCATGACCTCGGCCTGAATGGGTTTGGTGTTTTTACCATTCTGGGCCGGCAGAATTAGCTCGGCCTGCTGCCCGGGGGCGATTTGTGGCAGGCTGGCAGCCGGAAATTTCCCCAGCAGCATGCCGTCTTCCCGGATGGTGTAATTCATGCTGCTGGTGTAGATGGAGAGTTCACCCACAAAAAACCAGATGATCCACGACACCAGCACCAGGCAAATGAACAGGATGGCGATGATCCCGGGTTGAAAGCGGTCATGATTCATGGAGCGGGTTGAACGTGAGAAAGGGATGGCCATGGTATGTCCAGTTTCGAAGATTTGGTGGTTGAGTCAAATTCGTCCGGGTAAAAAAATACCTGTCTGATTTAATCATAACAGGTGAGCGTGACGTAAGCGTGACGGGAGAACCCTATTTTGGAAAGTCGTTGTATATTGGGCCGAGTTTGGCAATCATCAACTCATTGACTGACGTAAAACCGCACC
>CAZLJB010000291.1:0-4924 GCA_964559195.1 uncultured Anaerolinea sp.
ACCAATGGTTGAATAATTCCATGAATACGAATTGAACCTACCAGGTCATCAATATCACTAAAATCACGCGCTTGCCCAGGATAAATGGTGATCAGTTCTTGATTTACCTGGCGATATTCATTTACTGGCATAGAAGCCACCTGATTTAAAGCCTCTGCCAGCCGGTAGGCTGCATTCGCCTCGTCAAATTGTCCTAATTGACGGTAAATATCTCCCAAGCGATTCCATGAAACAGCCTTGTCTTTTTTATTTAATAACAATTCGATACTTTTCTCAAAAAGCGGAACAGCCTCCAACAATCTTCCTTGAGCGATATAAACCTGGCCAAGATTACTGTATAGATAACCCAGTGCTGGTTCTATCTCAATCGCCTTATGAAAGGAATCAATGGCATCATCATAAGAACCAACCTTAAAGAGAATCAGACCGAGTTCGTTCCAAACTGTTGCCGATTGTTCAATTACATTTTCAAACTTACTCGACCCACCTTCTGACAATCCCTGGACAGGCGTCGGAATTTCAACGCTAGCATCCACCTTAATTGTGCCATCCGTTGAGAGCAGCAAGGGTTGTACACTTTGGTTCACTTCCCCCACCGAATCGTATTCAGTTTGCAGATCAATGTCTGGTTCGTTTATGGCCCTTTCCAAGGATGTTAACAAAGATGGATTGCTACAGTTCTGGGAAGGCAGGATCTCATCAGCTTTCTGGTAAGCCTGAATAGCTTTGCCGTGTTCATTTAAATTTCGATAAATATTTCCAAGTCGACCCCATGTGGCAGCCTTATCCTTAAGGCTGCTGAAAAGTTCCAGACTTTTTTGATATAAGGGTATGGCTTCCAGAAGTCTTCCCTGTTGAACATAGATTGTGGCGAGGTTGCAATACGACCAACCGGACAGGGTCTTTTGCTCGATTGCTTTGCAATACGCGTCAATTGCCTTGTCTAGTTCACCGGTTTTGAAATAGGTATTACCTAATTCGGTCCAAATTTCGGAGCTTTTCATGTTGACCTCGCCTAGGAAACAAAATGAGTAAATAGTTGCTCAGTTTTAATTTCGTGGAATGTGCCGATTTCATAAGATCCCTGGCCCAGCGAATCGGCATTCTGATAAGCATCGATCGCGTCGGCATAATTACCAGATTGCCGGAATACATCACCCAAGCGATTCCAGGCAATGGCCTTGTCCAAATCGGTCCAGAGCAGTTCGATACTTTTCCGATACAAATTCACAGCAGCTTCGCGCTTGCCCTGCCTGGCGTAAACCAGGGCGAGGTTGCTATAGGACCAACCAAAATGTGGATTTAATTCAATTGCCTTGTTGTAGGCATCCGCAGCTTCGGCATATACTTTTGCACGGGTAAAGATGTTTCCAAGCTCATTCCACACATTGGCATTATTTAAATTAATGTTTCCCAGATCAGGCGATTGAGCAAACGGAGAAACATTTTTTGCTTCCAGATTTTCTCCATTGGAAAAAAGAGTGGCTTCTGATAAGTCTGTCAATGCGTTTTTGGTTTGACCCTGCAATAATTGGACATCCGAAATACCCACACTATCCAGATCTTCCTGAATTTTGCTTAAACCTGTCAGGAATTCTTCATTGCCCGGATCAAACTCAATCGCACTTTCGAAAGCATCCAAAGCCCTGACGAATTCTCTCAATTGACGATACAGATCACCAATTTTGCTTAAAACGATGGCTTTATCTTTTTTGTTCTCAAGGAGCTCGATACTTTTCCGATAGGAAGAAATCGCTCCAAGCAGGTCCTTCTTTTGGATATAAGCTTGCGCCAGGTTTCCATACTCCTGAAAATTGGTTGGATCGAGATTTACAGCCTTATTGAAGACATCGATTGCCCTATCGATTGCACCTGCTTTCAAATAAGTATTTCCCAAGCGAGTCCAAATATGAGCACCCTTGGGATCAGATTGAACAATCACCTTCTCAGATGAGCCTTCGGTGGTAATTCCTGACTGAGATACCTGCAAATTTGAATCTAACGATAAAGATGACGTTACAACATTTGAACCTCTTTCAAGTTCAAGTGCTAAATTGACCCTTTCAGCGACTGCTGGTTGCAAAGATTCTTGAGGCTGTTGGTTTGCTTCGGATTGGTGAACCATTTCGCCAGATTCAGCTTTTGCATTAGATTCGCCGAGGGCAGTAACCAGCTTGTCCGCCATTTCATAGGCCCCAACCGCACTCTCATAATCGCTAACCCTGCGTCGAGCATCCCCAAGTCGATTCCAAATTAATGATTTGGCGCTATTATCAGTTTCGCGTTCAATCGCTTTTTGATAATACAGGATCGCTTCGGTATAATCGCCAATGTTTGCGTACGAGTCAGCCAGGTTGGCATACAAATCGGCCGAATCAACGCCGAGACGCAATGCTTTTTTGTAAGCATCAACGGCCTGTTCGTAGGATCCAGCCTTGAAAAATATGCTTCCAATTTCTGACCAGGCATGAACGTTTTTATTATCCATTTCAACAGTCCTCATATAAGCATAAAGTGCATCTTCAATACGATTTTGCCGTAACAAAACATCTCCAAGTTTGACCCAGGGAGTCATGTAACTCGAATTAAATTGGATAGCTTTTCGATAACTATCAATAGCTTCTTCCAACCGTCCTGTACCCGCGTAAACACCACCAAGACCATTCCAACTAACCGGGTCATGGGGCTCTAATCTGAGCGCGTTATTAAAAGCCAGAAGAGCATCGTCGTATTTACTAATTATTTGATATAGTGATCCGATATTATTCCAAATTGTGACAGTTTCTAGCCCGAGTTCAATTACCCTGTAATAGGCATGAATGGCTTCTTCTTCATTCCCAGAATCCGACTTTACCAGGGCAATGGCCTTATGGCACATAACCTGGTGAGCTTTATCGCCACATTTTTCTGCAATTTCAAGAGCCTCGCGCAACGGAGTACAGGCCGTGTCAAGATGGCCTTCCTTCCAATATTCAACACCTTTCATCAGCAAGATGTTGATTTCCTTGCCCGCATCATCCCCTTCATTGAGGTCTACAACCAGGGCGGATTCTCCAAAAGTTCCTTCCGCGGTTGGGAAAGAAAAAGATTTGGCAACAGAGGCTTTTTTTTCATCCGAACTAACATTCAACAAATTTGATATAGATTTTTTTTGCTCTAAACCAGGTATGGCTATAAATTCAAAAACCCGATGCCGGGATGCCCAAAAATCAGGCGCTAAGTGAGCAACAGTCAATGCTTCGTTTTCTGTAAGCCAGAAGACCACCCGTACAAGATGATCAACCAGATAATCACGGCATGAATTAAGCATTGAAATTAAACTTTGAATCTGACTTGATTTTCCTTCGCTGTTCAATGGGTCGATGTAGAAAACAGAATTTTGCGTACCCTTAATATCACTCACAAATTGAACCAGGTTGACACTACCCTCGTATTCAAATTGGTAATGAATCACCTCCTGACCGGTCAGGAGGATTTGTTTTTCGAGTGAATCTTGGGCTTCTCTTCGCAGATCAGCCGAATTGTAGATCGCGAATAATATTGAAGGCCTTTTCCAGTGGAGAGCCAAATCCAGCTCATGAAAAATTGATTCGAGCTGATCTTTGAGTGTTTCGATTTCCATGAAAGTTCCGGGGGAAAGATTATTCATATAATAATTTCCTCAATACTGGATGAACATCGCACCAATTTTCGCCATTTCTATATTCCAATAAAGCCAACAATTGTAAAAGCGGTCGAATACGATCGTTATATTCGAGCCGGTTTTTTTCATAGATATTCCGTAAAATGTCCAAATCTTCTTTGTCTAGAATTCTGCGGTATTCATTTCGGATTTCAGTGGCAGCCCACTCGACATCCGTGCCATCAATCCTCTGCGCCTTCCGTCTCCGGGCTCGGCCGATGGCCGTACGCATGATTCTGGCCATTTCTCGAAAGACCCCCCCACTATACGTAATCGCGTCATCGAGAGCCTGGGCATCAATCAGTCTGTCATCCATTCGCAAACTAACGAATTTCCTTAATGTTTCATAACCAATCGGGGTATGTTCATCTGGTAAATTATGGGTGTGTAATTTCACGTTGGGCAGGAATAATGCCTGGTCTCGAATGGCGTCAAAATCCTTACTATAAAACAACGCGCTTGATACCGTGTATACAATGGCGCAGTTCGGCTGCATCATTATTTCACGGCGCTCCTGAAATATGGATTTTGCTTCTTTGAGGCTGGGCTTATCCAGATCATCTATCAAAATCAGAGGAATACGCCCTTCCTTAACTTTGACAGCAGCAGCAATACTGTTAATTACATCGATCAATCCTGTCACATCCCGGTCAATTACCTGACGGATGATCGTCCGAGTCGTTGGCTCCAACTTCATTTTCATGCTTGCATTGACAAAAAACGCTTCAAGGCCAGCGCCCACTTCAAAACCAGATACCCGACCCGAAGTTACGGTAGTAATTTCTTCCTCAACCCTCCCTCTCCAACCATCCAGATCTTTTAACAACCGGGCTGGCAATTCTCCGCCACGCTTGCGGTAATCACGAAACAAACGGCCCCCAATGGCTAGTAAAACATCTCGGAAATCCAGATCAATAATATCCGCCTCATCGCGGATACTAAAATTGATCGGCCAATACTTTTCCCTAATTTTTGGGCTTGCCATTAAGTGCAGCAGTTCGGTCGATTTGCCGCAACCACGATGACCAGAAAAAAAGAATTTTGGAGGGCGATAAAATGGTGACAGCAAAGCGTCTCCCAATTCCGCAATGGGATCCCCTGGTCTGGTAATGTAAAATGGATTGGGACTGCCATCTGATCCGGTTTCAAGTGGCAGGTCTAACTCAAAATTTAACCAAGCCCGATCAAAATCAATTGCCCTGATGTAATCAAAATTGCTCATTAATTCCTCTCAATAAAACT
>CAZLJB010000292.1:0-4917 GCA_964559195.1 uncultured Anaerolinea sp.
CTTCTAATCGAATCAAACCGAATAAACATCCGGAAGACAATAACCAAGAAGTTCTCATTCATAAAATTAAAGCTGCTGTATTGGCCCGACTTAATGGACAAATTGATCCTGTTCTACTAGATACCGTAATCCGCAAAGTAATTTCAGATATAAAATAATTTTGAATCTTGCGATCAAACAAGGCTCTGCGCAGCACCCGTGGGTGTTCTGCAGAGCTTTTTATTTTTTCATTTAATTATCAAATGGCAAGTTTATGAGCTATTCGCCCAAAACAATAAATTATTCGAGCATTCCACCAGAACTCCGATCAACCTTTCGACATCTATATTTTGACATTGGTTGGCTCGGAGTATTGAGCGGATCAGCCGTCAATTTCCTGAACGTCTACGCTACACGCTTAGGAGCATCTGCTTACCAAATTGGGCTTGTGGGGGCAGCTGCAGCGTTTATAAGTCTTATTTTCGCTCTCCCAGCCGGAAGATGGATCGATCATTCCAGAAATAAGCAGCTGGTATTTTGGGCTTCCGTTATTTATCGGATTGGCTTTCTTTTTTATATTCCACTACCATTATTATTTAATGCTCAAGGACAAATATGGGTACTGATTGTGATCAGCCTATTGATGGGCATTCCGCTGGTTGGCCTTTCCGTTGGTTTTAGCGCCCTTTTTGCAGAAGCAGTGCCGTTTGAATTGAGAGCACATGTAGCTGGAACGCGAAATATCGTTTTATCGGTTATGTTCATGATCACATCGCTTGTGAGCGGCTTTTTGCTCGATCACGTCATTTTTCCACTTAACTATCAGATTGTCTTTCTAATTGGCTTTTTAGGCGCCATGATGAGCAGCTATCATCTATTTTTCATCAGGCCAATCGATGCAATAACCAGTAATTCAACAAATCTGAATTCCACCAACCAATTACAAGGCCTAATCGATCAATCTGACAAAATATTCCAAAAGGCATGGAAAAAAGTTATCCGCCTGGATATATTAACCACGAAATTCAGAACAATATTATTTGTGATGATGATTTTCCACATTGCTCAATACCTCGCCCTTCCGGTATTTCCTCTATTTTTTGTTCGCTATCTAAAATTATCAGACCAGAACCTTGGGATTGGAACCGCGCTTTTTTATCTGGCCGTCCTGATCGGATCCACCCAACTATCCAGGCTTGTCAATAATCTAGGGCACAAAGATGTTACTGGGTGGGGAGTCATCGGAATGGCTATTTATCCTGGATTACTTGCCTTTTCCGATCAAGTCTGGCAATTTTACATAATATCTATTTTGGGAGGTCTGGCATGGGCCTTAGCTGGTGGAGCATCGACAAATTATGTCATCGAACGGTGCCCAGAAAATGATCGGCCTGCTCATCTTGCCTGGTACAATATTATTCTCAATACGGGCATTTTAATTGGGTCAATATTAGGCCCTGTAATTGCTGAAAATTTCAGCCTTCCAACAGCATTAATCCTTTTCAGTCTTGCGCGGGGCCTGGCAGGTTATGAAATTCTTAAATGGGGCGAATAACATTTTAATCACAAATAACAATCATCATGTTACAATCTTAAGACTATGACTCAGGATAATATTAAAGTTCTCGCACAAAATAGAAAAGCTAGTTTCGAATTTTTTATTCTTGAACATTTCGAAGCCGGATTATCACTACAGGGATCAGAAATAAAATCCATACGAGCAGGCCAAATGAGTATTTCAGAGTCCTTCATTGATATCGAAAATGGAAGGGAAGCCTGGCTGCTTGAAGCACACATAGCACCTTACGAGCAAGCAAATCGCTTTAATCATGAACCAAAACGTCGAAGAAGGCTTTTGTTACATAAAAAAGAAATTCGGAAAATGTGGAATGATGTCAGACAAAAAGGCGTAACAATAATTCCCTTAAAGGTTTATATCAAAAATGGTCGCGCAAAAATTGAAATAGCAATTGCAAAAGGAAAGAAAATGCACGATAAGCGCGAATCAATCGCAAAACGCGATCAGGAACGAGAAACATCTCGGAATATTCGAGACCAGTAAAATTAAAGGAAAAGAATGGGACCTTCAACAATCGGTGGAATAAATCTACTGCCCGATACAGAAAAAAGAGAGATATATAGCCGGGCAATTCCAAAAGAATTATTGGAACGATTTAATATCCCATCCATCAGTTCCGATCAAATCAACAATTTTCTTCAATTCAATTTTTCGCCTGGCCATTCAGATGTAGAAATTTATCTTTATCATAAGCCAGATTTTCCAGACCCAATACTTTATGGTCATCTAACAGACACAATAAACGGACAAATTCATATTCTTTTATACATTTTAAATAACCCAGACACGCGACGATATGACGTTGATCGGATGCCCGATGGTGCAAGGACTAGTTTTGGGACTATTAAACGAAACATTCCGGCCGAATTGGCTGCAATGAAAGCAAATCTCGCACCTGGACAGATACGGCCTGGTTTACGCCTGCTTACACAGGCAATTTCGGCCTTCGAAGGTTTTGTTTCCAGCCTTGGGCACGACATTTATTTTGTTGAGCCGCTTTATTACCACAACGCTATCATATTTGAAAAGTTTGGGTTTACTTATCAAGTTGGCCGCAAACTCATGGAAAATATTGAATCCGGTTTCGCGGAAGGGGGTAATTTATATAATCTGTTAAACACCTCCACTCCATTCCGCGAGATGATTGCCGCCCGAAGTGTTCGTTTAAGATCCTGGGCAATTCATGATGGAATATTAGGCGAACCATTTACGAACGTAACAATGTATAAGAGAATAGGGAAACCGGCAGGGATCACTACTTGTCCTGGTTGCGATTGGTAACAAAATAATAAAATTTACTGCGAAATAGCAACGCTGAAATAATTATGCAGATTACTCTTTTTTAATGATTTCAGCAATCGCCTGTAATCCAAGCAAATATGAATGCCAACCAAAACCACTAATTTTCCCAACACAAACGGCAGAAATTAACGATTTATGCCTGAATTCTTCACGCGCATAAACATTCGATAAATGTACTTCTACGACTGGGATCTTAATTCCTGAAATTGCATCACGTAAAGCCACAGATGTGTGAGTATATCCTCCGGGATTAATGACCACACCTGATGCCCACGATCTGGCATCGTGCAACGCATCAATCAAAGCGCCTTCATGATTGGATTGATAACATTTCACTTCAAGTTCCATCTTAATAGCCAAATCGGAAACTCGCCTATTTATTTCATCCAAATCTATGTTTCCATATATACCTGGCTCCCTGGAACCGAGCAGGTTTAAATTCGGACCATGCAATATTAAAATTTTCATAATGCGTCCTCCAAATTAGTGACAATTACGCCAATTTGTACATTTCCCAGTTCAACAGGCAAAGCAAATTTAACCTTATCAAGTTCTTTTTTCTTGTCCAATTTCATGGCTTGAATTATTTTCTTGTTATCCATATTGGGTGGTATTTCTGTGGGCAATCCCAAACCAATTAGCACTGCTTTAATTTTTCCAGCTAGATCATCCCCGTTTTTGCTTATTCCGAGCTTCTCTGCCAGGCGGGCTTCAGCTACCATTCCAATTGCAACCGCTTCCCCATGGCGTAACTTAAAGTTGCTGACAATTTCTAGCGCGTGTCCAACTGTATGCCCAAGATTTAAGGATGCACGAATGCCAGCCTCGAAAGGATCCATCTCGATTATTCTTATTTTTACCCCCATAGCGCTGCGAACAATCCGAGATAATTCTCCCTTAATTACGTCAAAACCTATTGAACAAAAATTAAATAAATCCGGATCCGAAATTATCCCATGTTTGACAACTTCCGCCAAACCAGACCTTAATTCTCCAATCGATAAGGTGTTTAATACTTCTGGATCTGCCATTACCAAACTTGGAGGATAAAAAGCTCCAACAAGATTTTTCCCTTCAGGCAAATCGAAGCCAGTTTTTCCGCCAAGGCTGGCATCTACCATTGAAAGCAATGTAGTTGGGACAACAACCCACTTACAACCTCTCATAAAGGTGGAGGCTGCAAACCCGGTTAGATCACCTACAACCCCTCCCCCCAATGCTAAAACCGTACTTTTACGATCCAGACCGGCCTGAAGAAACCTACTCCATAAATTCGAAATAGTTTCAAGCGTTTTATTGTCTTCTCCTGGCTTAATAATAATCGAATGGGTGGAATATCCTGCGCCTTCGAGCGATTCCAAAACTCTTTTTGCATAGAGGCGTTCAACATTTTCGTCACAAATAATTGCAACAGGGCCACCCAACCCACGCTCTTTTAACATACTACCAATATTATTCAAACCCCCTGGTTCAATAATCACGTCGTAGCCAGCGCCCATACCGCGAATATGATATCGACCTAATTCCTTCTGGATTTCCCAAGCAATTTCTCCAGGGGTTTTAGCTTTATTAACTGGTAATTGAGTATCTTCAATTAATGGCTCGCCGTTAATTACGATGCGCGTGCGGAAGGAATCGTAATGCTGCTTTCTTTGAGCAAGCATGTTTGTGAGTTTTTCATCCAAGTTCCCTTCCAATAATGGACGTTGAGCATTATCATTTGATAACCTGTGTAAAAGTGTTGAAATAGCGCAATCGAGAAATACTATCACACCAACAGCCTCACATGTTTTGCGATTATTTTCCCGAAGCAACGCGCCACCCCCCAAGGCAATAACGATTAAGTTATCCGCACCTGCAACACTACTTAATCGTTCAATCATGGCGGATTCCACGTCACGGAATCCAGCTTCGCCCAAATCAGCGATAATTTGCGGTATGGTTCGACCCATAGATAATTCAATTTCATTATCCACGTCGGCAAAACCTACATTTAGGTTTTGCGCAAGTATTTTACCGATGGTCGTCTTGCCAGAACCAGGAGGTCCGTACAGGTA
>CAZLJB010000293.1:0-4912 GCA_964559195.1 uncultured Anaerolinea sp.
ACACGGCTCTGAACACTCTTTCCCTACACGACGCTCTTCCGATCTCATCATGAAGCTCAAATAAGTCAATATCGTCAATTCCAATTCCGGCCATATCATAGGCTTTTTTTGCTGATAGGTGAGCGGCCGAAAGGAATAGCGGATCTTTGCGACTGTGAACGGCGATGGTATCCGTAGCTGAGGCAGATCCCGAGACGATCACGCGCGGTCGTCCGGGTAATGAATTGACTTTTTCGGCCGGAACGATGATGGCTGCCGCGGCTCCATCTCCGATCGGGGAAGCATCCAGGAGGTTGATAGGCGTTGCCACCATAGAAGATTTCTCAAACTGCTCAACTGTGATTTTATCGTGCAAACGCGCGTAAGGGTTGTGCATCGCATTAGCATGCGCGTTGATTGAAAAAGGCGCAAAATCAGCGTGTTTCCAGCCAAATTCGTACATATAGCGGCGCATCACCAACGCGTTCAATCCCACGAATGAAATGCCCTGTTCCAGCTCATAATCGGCGTCTGCGGCGGTAGCCAGGGCAGCCGTGACATCATGCCCGGCTTTATCGGTCATTTTTTCCACACCCACCACCAGTGCAGAATCCATTTCACCGGATGCGACCGCCATTAAGCCCGCCCGAAAAGCTGCCGCCCCAGAGCCGCAGGCTGCCTCAATTTTGACAGCTTCCGCCCGCCACATCCCCACCCAGTCTGCGATAAATGTCCCGAGCTGGTTCTGGCCTCCGATCAGGGGGGAGAGCATGTTTCCAACGAACAGACCATCGGGATGCTCAATCCCTGAATCTTGCATGGCAGCAAAGGCCGCCTCACCAGCGATCTCGCGCAGCGATTTATCCCAATGTTCATCAATGATTGTTTGTCCGATACCGAGTACAGCGATTGGTCGCATATTTATCTCCACGATTATTATCGATTCAATTTTACTGGATTGTGCTCTCAAGAGCTATCGGTTCTTGAACGAAATTTACGGAAATACTGGGAAGGCCTCTTCAAGCCTGATTATTATTGTCCATATAATTTCCTTCCCACCCGAATTAATCCATCCTCCTCCGAAAGTTCGCTGCAATCGATCCCAATTCTGGCATATACTATTGATATTTACTCACGAGCCCTTTCTTTGAAGAAGGCTGTCCCCTCCTGGTCATTGCTAAAAAAGGAAACGGGAATCGTGGTTTGCGAACTGCTCAGAAAAAATTTCCGAATCCGATTTTGGGGCAAAACTGCCATCTGACGAAGACTATTTCGTGAGTGGGAATACATATTGATAAATTAAGGCAGGTTTATTGGAGGTTTATTGATGATTAAAATAACTCATTTTCTGACCGGGCTGGCAGCCCTGTTGGTTTTGTCTGGTTGCAGCGCACCGACAGTTCCGGTCACACCAACCCCGGTTAAGGCGCAGCCTACTTCTAACAGTGTAACTGTGTTGCCCACCCAACAGGACCCCATCCCCAACCCCACCGCGCCTGTGGATCGTGCCATTATTCCGGCCTTGACCGGGGATTGGCAGGTTAGCTTGCAGAAAACGGGTGGAATCATGGGCATGTCGCGCAAGGTCATAATTTCCAGCAATCGAAAAATCAGCCTTTTGGAATTGCGCACCCAGAAAAGCGCTCAACTTGATCTTTCAGAGGTGGAAGAGAAAGGCCTGGCCAGCCTGGTGGCTCAAAGCCGCTATAAGCCACCCGCCTCGGCTTCTGGTTGTGCAGATTGTTTTATTTTTACGCTGGATATCAGCAGTAGTTCCGGATCATTTTCTGCAGAATTGGACCAGTTAGAGCTGGTTGATTCAGGCTTGCTCCCACTGGTGCAATTCCTTTCCAGGTATCTTGACACCCATACTCCATGAGTTCCAAACAGGATCAAAAAGATTGGCTCAGGCAGGTTTTGGAACATCTGGCTGAAGAAGATCCGGAAACAGCCGCTTTCCTGCATGATCGGGGTGTCTCGATCGGGTTTTGGAAACAAGGTTCGCATGTGGGCGCTTTTTGGTTACCCGGCCGGCATATTTACCTTAACCCCAGGCACTATACCATCCAAACTGATCCCAGCGATGCGGGCCTGCACAGTATTTTGATCCACGAAGCCTGTCATCTAAGGCAGGGCCCCCTCATTGCGCTTTCAGTGTATGGCGAATTGCAAGCCTGGCAGCTTGGTTTCCGGGCTTTGCATCAACGAACCGGCCGTCCTTACCATCCCAACCTGGTTGAACTGATGTCTCTGCCGCTTATCCTCGAGCGTGGCATCCTGTGCCGTGCCCAGGCCCTGATGCAGTTATATGCCAGCAAACGCTATCGAGCTGATTTGCTGCCCTTGTTTCCCTGGGGTGCTGAGATCAGGGTTCGCTTGGGATTGTGACTGGTTGGGCTTGCCAGATTTCTGCTTGAAAATGGAAAAATGCAACTTTCTCGGATCCAGTGCATCTGATAAAATAAATAATCAAAATTAAACGAGGCTGATAATGTCTTTTACTCTTAGTAGTTTACCGCCTGTTTCATCTGAACAGGTTGATGAGAAACACGTCAAGGTACTGGTGCTTGGTTCCGGCCCGGCCGGACTGACCGCCGCGCTTTATGCCGCGCGCGCTGACCTGGCTCCCGTGGTGTTGACTGGCATGGAATTGGGTGGTCAGGCAGCGCTGACCCATACCATCGAAAACTATCCGGGTTTTCCGGATGGGGTTGGCGGCTCGGAACTGGGTGAGCTTTTTCAAAAACAGGCTGAACGGTTTGGGGCTGTTGTTGAATTTGATACTGCCGCGAGTGTCGACCTTTCCGAGCGACCCTACCGGGTCGCCAGCGATAATGGGTCTTACCTGGCAGATACCCTGATCATTGCCACCGGCGCGCGGCCCAATCACCTCGAAATTCCAGGTGAAACCGAATTGACCGGCAGAGGTGTTTCCTACTGCGCCACCTGTGATGGCTGGTTCTTTAAGGAAAAGAAAGTCGTGGTGGTGGGTGGCGGCGACAGCGCCCTGGAAGAGGGTTTATTCCTGACCCGTTTTGCTTCCTCAGTCACCATTATTCATCGCCGTGAGAGTTTGCGGGCCGGCAAGGTGCTTCAGAATCGCGCTTTTTCTGACCCGAAGGTGAAGTTCATCTGGAATTCCGTTGTCACCGAAGTGGTGGGCACGGATAAGGTTACGGATCTCAAGCTCAAGGATACAGTGACCGGCCTCGAATCAAGCCTGCCAACCGATGGGTTGTTTATCTTCATCGGCCACACACCCAATACCCAGATGTTTCGCGGCCAGTTGGAGATGGATGAGCTTGGTTATATCAATGCCAATCACTTCATGGAAACCAACAAGCCAGGAGTCTATGTGGCCGGAGAAGTAAATGACTCTCATTTCCGACAGGTCATTACTTCAGCTGGCATGGGTGCTTCTGCCGCCATCCAGGCTACCCATTTCCTTGAAAAAGAAACTGAAAATATCTGAAAAGAACGCATAATTACATTCAAATGGCCGTTTTGATTACAAACTTGCGGTTAAATTGTGACAAAAACTACTATCTCAAAAATTAAATTGAATTAAAATCTAGGCACTCCCGAAAAAACTCGTATTTTCGGGAGTGTTGGCTGTCAATATGCTTTTATTAAGGAGGAGCAATGGCTAAAGTTTCTATTATTGGTGCCGGTATGACTGGTGCCACCACCGCTCACTGGCTGGCGGAGCGTGAACTGGCAGATATTGTGCTGGTCGACGTGCTGGAAGGTATGCCACAGGGTAAAGCTCTCGATATGCTCGAAGCGATGCCTATTATTGGCAAGGATGTGGATATCGTTGGCGCAAATTCTTATGAAGCGACCAAGGATTCAGATATCATCGTCATAACTGCCGGTTTGCCTCGCAAGCCTGGCATGAGCAGGGATGATTTGCTGACTGCCAATGCTGATATTGTTGGCAAAGCCACCACCGAGACTTTGAAATACTCGCCAAATGCCATTTTTGTTGTTCTGACCAACCCGCTCGATACCATGGCGTATTTGACCATGAAGGTTGGTAATATTCCGGCCCACCGGGTGATTGGACAGGCAGGAATCCTTGATTCAGCCCGCATGCGCGCGTTTGTGGCCATGGAAACCGGGGTAAGTGTTGAAAATATTGATTGCTATGTTTTGGGTGGTCATGGTGATGAAATGGTGCCGTTGACAAAACACTCCAACATTGCCGGCGTCCCGCTGCGTGATTATTTATCCGCAGAAAAGCTGGAAGCCATCGTCAATCGCACCCGCAAGGGTGGTGGCGAAATTGTCAATCTGCTCAAGACTGGTTCCGCATTTTATGCGCCTTCAGCAGCAATCGCACAGATGGTGGAAGCCATTCTGAAAGATAAGCACCTGATTGTTCCATGTGCGGCTTACATGCAGGGCGAATATGGTTTGACCGATATGTTCTTTGGCGTCCCGGTTCAGCTTGGTCGCAAGGGTATTGAGCGGATTGTTGAATACAAGCTCGATGCCGATGAGCAGGCTTCCTTTGATAAGTCTGCCGCATCCGTTAAAGACACAATTAATGCCCTGAATAACCTGGTTAAATTGTAAAAATATCAGGAGTGATTGATTTAATCGCTCCTATTTTTATGCCTGAGAGGAGAACACTATGATTTTGCACGAAAAAATTGCTGGACAACTGCCTGAGTGGCGCAATCGCTATAAGGTCCTGGCCAAAGAGCATGCCGATGTGGTGGTGGATAAAGTCACTATTGGGCAGGTCGTTGGCGGCATGCGCGATATCAAATCATTGGTAACGGATATATCCTTTGTCGATCCCGCAGAAGGGATTCGTTTTCGCGGAAAGTCTATCCCCGAGGTGCTCAAGGCCCTGCCCAAACCGCGTGGTGCCAAGATACCAGATCGGAAGAGCGTCGTGTAGGGAAAGAGTGTTCAGAGCCGTGTA
>CAZLJB010000294.1:0-4905 GCA_964559195.1 uncultured Anaerolinea sp.
CGCCCTGATATTGCGTACCAGCAACATCGTAGGTGTAGGTGACGCGCGGCTGTTCTCTCGGACGCCGTATACCTTCATCGATGACCTCGCTGGTTTTGATAACCGCCTCGGCACTTGGCCAACTGCGGCTCACGCGCGAAAGCCGCCAGGCCTGGATCTGTTCATAGGTCAGGAGCACGGCAAAATAGCCAAACACAAGCCCGATGCCAAGGGCAACCAGGGCGGTAAGAATATGCAAGATGGTTTCCATGAGAGATGTACCTCGCAGGTGCGGTCAGGGCAGCAAGTGGAATTAATCCAGTCAGGATTCGGCAAGTGGATGAATACGATAATTATTGTACCTGAAAACTGGTTTATATTTCTTAACAAGTGGTGGAATTTTAGACGCGGACGATTTGCTCAAGCCATTCGGGGATATCCAGCATGTTTTTTACAACCTGCAACGACGCCTTTGACAAAGCCAGGTTTGGTACTTAGAAGCCGCCTTGAAGATGGCGACCCCGTGCTAATATCGGCTATTCTTGGAGATATTGCAAGAGCAAAAGGGATGACCCAAATAGCAGAGAAGGCCGGACTGGACGCACCAGCCTTTATAAAACATTATCCCCCGAAGGAACTCCAGATAGTGCGCTGGATTTCTCGCTTTCCCGTATTCGCCGCGCCCTATGATGGTGGGATCACAAGAACTTGCCATGCCAGATTTGTATCAAAGGCTCTTTCTATTCAATTTGCAAGGTGCGAACTCCAGGTGTAGACAAACATCCAGAAAAAAAATAGTAGAGCGCATGATTCGGGCCAATAGGTAAATCCCGGATCAAAATGTTCAAGACGTATATGGTCTGATTTGTTATAGCCATAGGTTCTTATGAAATCGGTTTTTTTTAAGCAAGATTAACATGTTTTGAAACTTTTACATCTTTTTGTCCAAGCATGTTAGCGGAAACAAAAGACATAAAGCCGGAATCAATCCATCTCAATTGATCTTTCAGGAAATATTTTTCAGGATAGAACCGAATATTATTTCAGTAATTTTGAATAATTTGCTATTATTCTTGACTATTTTTTCAAAAATGCTTATAATAATTAATAATCGATATGGACGAAATTTCTCAAGCCAGAAAAAATTCCGATAGGAAAACCAGCCTGATCCGTTTGATCGAGCAGGATGAACCTATCTCGGTCAATGCTTTGGCACAAGTTTCAGGTCTCAGTTCATCCACATTGAGACGTGAGTTACGTCAGCTAGTGGATGATGGCGTGGTGAAATTAAATGTTGGCCAGGTCGCTTTGGCTAAATCTTCCGAAGAAAAACCGTTTGCTTTTCGAAAAATATTAAATATCGAAGCAAAGAAAAATATTGCTCGTGCTACTCTGGATTTGATCCATAACGGAGATACGGTTTTTATCTCAGGTGGCACAACCACCATGGAACTTGTAAGACTTATCCCGCATCAACGCCGACTTACCGTGATCACCAATGCATTTCGGGTCGCAAATTTATTAATCGACGTGCCAGGAGTGGATCTGATCGTACTTGGTGGCGTAGTACGTCCCGGCGAACAAACAATGCACGGGCATTTAACTGAATGGGGAGTTCATCAATTCAGGGCGGATAAACTCATTTTCGGAACTGAGGCGATCAACCTGCAGCACGGTATTACTCATAGCCAATTACTAGAAGTGAGTACAGACCGCGCCCTGGTTAGCGTAGCCACCCAGGTAATTGTGCTCGCAGACCATACAAAATTCGGCAAGGTAGCCCCTGCCTTTGTGCTCTCATTGGACAAGATTCACGTCCTGGTTAGTGATCGGGATTTGCCTGAAGAAATTGTGCAAGCCTTAAAAGAGAAAAATATCCGAGTAATTCTTGCATGATGTAATAATTTGGGAGGAGGTGTTTTTTAGATCAATTGCTTGTAGAAACGAAGTTCAAATTTATCACTTTCTGATTATCTTTCTGGAGGAAAGAAATGATTTCAAAAAAATACCAACTATTTAGTATCGCATTGATCCTGGTAATTTTGCTTTCCGCATGCGGTTCACAAGCTGCCGCTCCAAGCAATGAAAAGACCGACCTGACATTCTGGTATTGGGCCGAGTCTGATGCGCCTGGAGCCGATGCCTGGATGACAGAATCGGTTGAAGCATATAAAAAGGTCAATCCAAATGTAACTGTCAAGGTTGTCGCACAATCAACTGATACGTTGATCAGTGCTTTTCAGTCTGCAGTCACTGCAAAAAGTGGCCCTGATATTGCTTCTCAATGGGCAACTGGACCTGTTTTAGGCTTTGTCTGGCAGGATGCCCTGGTTCCTGTAAGTGATTATGTTTCCAAAGATGAAATGAAAAACTGGTTGAATGTTGACGAAAATAAATACAACGGAAAATATTGGGGAGCCCCGATGTATTTGATTGGAATCGGAGTCATGTACAACAAAGACCTGTTCGCAAAAGCAGGAGTTACCCCCCCTGCCGGTGATCGCTGGACGTGGGATGAATTTACAACTGCCTGCGAGAAACTAAAGGCTGCTGGCATAACTCCTTTCGCGATTGGAGATAAAAATGGTTACAGTGGTGCCTGGTGGTTTGCCAATGTTGGAATTCAGGGCCTTGACTCCACTGAAGACTTACGCCAGGCAATCATTGGAAATAAATCCTTCACCGACGAGAAATACACCGGATGGTACACCCGCATGGATGACATGGTGAAAAAAGGTTATTTCAACCAGGACGTGATGTCACTTGATCTAGACCAGGGTGTTCGTTTGTTCTGGGAAGGCAAAGCAGCGATGGCCTTTGGCACAGACGGTATGATCAAGCAGGCTTCAACTGATCTTGGCGATAGCAAGATTGGTGTTATGAGAACTCCCAAATGGGGCACAGGAAAACTTGCTGATGCAGGCAATGCCACCCAATCGATTTCGTTCCTCATTACAAAGTGGAGCAAACATCCACAGCAGGCCGCTGACTTCCTTACGTTCCTGCATACCCCGGATCGCCTGACATCCTGGTACAAGCACACCGGTGTAATAGCAGCGGATGCGCGCTTCGATCGAACACTAGTGACCAACCCAGCGCTCAAGCAAATGATGAACCTGGAAACAAACGGACCACAAGTTTGGCTCGAAAACTTCCTGCCCGGTCAGATTGATAGTGATGCAGATCTAACAGCTGGTCAAACCATTTTTGCCCAGAGCGGTTCACCTGCGGATGCCGCTAAACTCTGGCAGAGCGTAGCTGAAACGTGGCGCAACCAACATCCCGATGAATTAAAGAGCTGGCAAGCCTGGCAGCAATAAAGTTGAATATGTTTGGCTCTCCCGACGCCACGTCGGGAGAGCCATGAAAATAGAGAACAACTTTTAATGAAGCCACCTGTCACAATTTTTTCCCGCTTCTCGCGAACGATTGAGCCATTTTTATATTTGATTCCGGCTTCGGTCTTAATTGCCCTGGTCTTTATTTATCCAATCATCTGGATTCTGCAAAACAGTCTTTGGCAAAACAATCTGGATGGTTCCAAGGGATACGGCTTTACCAATTATCGATTGATTTTTGCCGACCCGGTTTTTTACCAGGTTGTTGCCAATAATGGAAAGTTATTGTTCAGTGTCCCAATCATGACACTGTTGGCACTAATATTGGCAATCGTTTTATTTGAACATGTTCGTGGGTGGGCAATATACCGGGGAATTGTGTTTATGCCTTATATTCTGGCAATCCCTGTAGTTGGAACGACTTTCGTCTATCTTCTTGGATTAAATGGAATTATTAATACAATATTACGCCTGATTGGGTTTGGTGGGCTGGCACAGGACTGGATTGGCAGCGCTACATGGGTAATTCCATCCATTTCCTTGGTAATAATTTACAGGGAACTGGGATTTGGCGTGGTGCTTTTTTTGGCACGGATGATGTCTTTGGACAAAGAGATATTAGAAGCCGCTGAAATAGATGGGGCGAATTGGTGGCAAAAGCATGTCTATATTACACTGCCACAGTTGTCTGGCGTAATTGAGTTCTTTGTCATTGTTGAGTTAATTACCATGCTCTCATGGGTGTTTGCATATATTTATACAATGACCGGGGGTGGCCCGGGCTTTGCCTCAACTGTCATGGAATTTTATATTTGGAAACATGCCTTTGCATTCAGATCACCTGGAATTGCATCTGCCCTGGCTGTTATCCTGTTAGGAGCGACAACCATTTTGATCATTTTGCAGCTTCGCATACGAAAGCAAACTCTGGATGAGACACTATGAACCCCAAACAAAACCAGGGTAACATTTTCTGGACAGGGTTTAGGCAATTATTTTTAATCTCCTTCAGCATTTTGGCTTTATATCCCATTTATTACATGGTCATAACGGCTTTTAAGACCCGTGAAGATTGGCTACATAATCAATTTGGGCCACCGGGCTCGATTACTTTTCAAAATTTTACCGACGCACTAAGCCGGGGCAACATTCCGCTCTGGTTTCAAAACAGTGTCATCGTCACTGTAGCTAGCGTGGTTATCACAACCGTCGTTTCCGGATTGGCAGCTTATTCCATTGCTCGCTTTCGGTTTTGGGGACGCCAGTTTTATTTCAATACCATGATTGCTTTCATGGTCGTTCCTCCTGCGGTATTGATCCTGCCATTGTTTGTTTTCATGGCAAATGTCGGATTGATCAATTCATTGACAGGTGTTGTGATAATTTATAGTGGTTTGTTAATTCCGTTTTCAGTTTATTTACTTGTCAGCTTCTTTCGAAGTTTACCAGATGAACTTTTTGACGCGGCTGCCATGGATGGTTGCTCAAGTTTCGATACGCTCTGGCGAATCGCAATGCCGCTATCGACCCCGGCGATTGTCACTCTGGTTATTGTAAATTCTCTATTCGTCTGGAATGAGCTATTAAT
>CAZLJB010000295.1:0-4900 GCA_964559195.1 uncultured Anaerolinea sp.
GGTCGAAAAATTAACCGCCTTGCCTTCAAGACCCTCCATCCCAACCCCAACCGAATTCAGCAAAATATTTTCAGACCGTTTGCCGGTTTATCGGATGGATGCCATGCTGGATTATGACGCCAAAACACTCGACGTCAGGCAAACCATTGATTTCACAAATAATTCTCCTGTTGAAATTCCAAACATGCTGTTAGCTATCGAGCCTAACCTGTACCAGGGTGTCTTCCGTTTGTCAGTTTTAACTGTGGATGATATTGCTGTAAGCGATTACAGTCTGAGTGGACAGCGCCTGTCGTGGACTCTGACCCATCCTATTCGACCGGGTCAAACTGTGATCATTCGTATGGTTTACCAGTTGGCTTTGCCTGAAATGCGTATGGGTGCTTCCAATCAACCAGACAACCAGATTTTTGGTGTTCAGCCTCTTCAGGTCAATTTGACAGACTGGTACCCAATGTTAGTGCCATTTGATCCCAAAACCGGCTGGAACCTGGCGGAACCGGAAAGTTATGGTGAGCATATGGTTTACCCGTCTGCAAATTTCGAAGTTAACCTACGCTTTGCAAACCCAAACGATATTCCGGTCATCGCTGCCAGTGCGCCAGCACAGCAAATTTTAGGGGGCTGGCATTATGTCCTGCCAAATGGGCGTGATTTTAGCCTGGCAATGGGTCGTCAGCTTAAATACTTCACAACCGATGTCGACGGGGTCAGTGTATCTAGTTATTTTTATACCGGCAACGAGTTTCGGGCTCGAGCCGTGCTGGATACCACTGCCAAAGCGTTGAAAACATTCAGCACTTTATTTGGCCCATATCTTCACAAATCCCTGGCAATCGTGCAAACCGATTTCAAAGATGGGATGGAATATGATGGTTTATTTTATTTGAGTAAGTCTTTCTACAACCTGTATGACGGCACGCAGAATAATGTATTGGTGATGCTTGCCGCACATGAGACCAGTCATCAATGGTGGTTTGGCCGGGTGGCCAGTGACCAGGCTCGCCAGCCCTGGCTCGATGAGGCTCTGGCTACCTATTGCGAGTTATTGTATTACGAGAAAAATTCCCCTGCCTCTGTCAACTGGTGGTGGGCTTATCGTATTGATTATCACCAACCGGTTGGGAAAATTGATCTGGATGTCTCCCGTTATGGTAGTTTTACCCCATATACAAATGCCACTTACCGGTTGGGTGCCCGGTTTTTCCGAAAACTGCGCCAGAAAATTGGTGATGGTCCTTTTTTTGCTTTTTTGCGCGATTATTCTGAACAGATGAATGGGAAAATAGCCGCATCCGATGACTTTTTTCGGATATTACGCCTGCACACTTCTGTTGATCTTAGCGGATTGGTTGAAGAATACTTTGCAAATCCACCCGGGTCGGTGGCCAGGTGATGGAATTATTATCCCCAGTGGATTGGTGCAAATTTGGAGGAAAGAATGATTCGCCCTGAAGCACTATCAACCCAAAGCCTGGCATTCCATCCGCAGGGTGACGCGGTTTCGCGCATCCTGGCTGCAGCAATCCATGCAGTGGCGCCTGATGAAGCTGTCCGCCGTTTTGCGTATCGTCAGGGCAACCAACTTTTTATCAAACAGACACCGGATGATGTGGCTGGCCAGCCTTATGATTTGGGCCAAATTCGAAAAATATTTATTTTTGGCCTGGGCAAAGCTGCTGAAGCCATGACCTTTTGTCTGGCGGAAATGCTGGAAGATAAATCACCGCGTGGTTTGCTGGTTGTCAAACATCCGATATCAAGTTTGCCGGAGGGTTTTGAGCAGGTGTTGGGCGGTCACCCTGTTCCTGATCAGGGCAGCCTGCTGGCTGCTAGAAAATTGGAAGAATTTTTGGTTGACATTCAACCTGCTGATTGTTTGATCTGCCTGATCTCCGGGGGAGGTTCTGCTCTGATCACCTCAACAAAACTGGGGATAACCCTGCAGGATATGCAGAGTCTGACCTCATCCTTGTTGGCATCTGGAGCGCGTATCGATGAGATTAACACTTTACGCCGCCACCTTGACCGGGTGAAAGGCGGGGGACTGGCTCAATTGGCAGCTCCTGCCCGGGTCATTAGCCTGATCCTTTCAGATGTGGTGGGCAGCCCGTTGGAGGCTATTGCTTCCGGTCCCACTGCGCCTGATCCGAGCAGTTTGCTGGATGCCATTGCTATTTTGGAAAAATACGGCCTAATGAAGGCGGTGCCGGCTGGAATCTTGACAGTTTTACGGTCCGGTGTGGAAAATCCCAGGTCTGGCAGCCCTTTATTTGGCCGTGTTCAAAATGTGGTGGTTGGCAATAATTTACTGGCTGCTCAGGCGGCGCTTAATCAGGCCAGGCAGGAGGGCTTTTATCCGGTTTACCTGCGAGGCGATCTGCAGGGTGAAGCGCGCTTTGCTGCGTTGGAACTTTGCCAGGAGCTGCGATCCGCCTTGCAGAATAAACAGCTCTTTCCACGTCCCTTCTGTATCGTGGCAGGCGGGGAAACTACGGTTACCTTGGCTGTGTCCAATTCTGGGAAAGGCGGTCGAAACCAGGAACTGGCCCTGGCGGCAGTTTTTGAACTGGAGAGCCTGCCCGCTGGTATGTTGGTCAGCCTGGCGACGGATGGGGAGGATGGCCCAACGGATGCGGCCGGGGCTGTCGTTGATTTCCAAACCCGGCAGCGCGGAATGCAGTCCGGGCTTGATCCGCAGCGATATCTCGACCACCATGATGCCTACACATATTTCTCCAGGTTGGGTGATCTTTTAAAACCCGGCCCAACGGGTACCAACGTCAACGATCTTACGTTTCTATTTGGATTTTAAGGGTGAAGCAATGGATGCTAATTTAGAACATGTCATGGTTACAACCAACGGTATTACGCTGCATGTGGTCCTGGCCGGGCCGCCAGATGGGCCTGCCGTAATACTGCTGCATGGATTCCCGGAATTTTGGCGTGGCTGGCTGAAACAGATCCAACCGTTGGCTGACCACGGTTATCGCGTGATTGTGCCAGACCAGCGTGGTTACAACCTCAGCCAGGTCCCCGGGCGGGTCTCAGATTACAGCCTGGATCATCTCAGCGCGGATGTGATCGGGCTGCTGGATCATTTTGGGATTGAACAGGTTTGCCTGGTGGGGCATGATTGGGGTGCCGCGGTTGCCTGGAATACAGCCATGCATTATCCGGCGAGAATTCGCAAATTGGCGATATTAAATGTTCCGCATCCAGCAGTGATGATGCGTTTCCTGGCGAAATCCCCGCGGCAGATGCTTAAAAGCTGGTATATCGGTTTTTTTCAAATCCCGGGTTTTCCCGACTGGCTGCTAAGCCGGGGCAGGTTTGCAGGCATGCTCAGGTCTTTGAAAGCCAGCAGTCTGCCTGAAACTTTCACTAATGCGGATCTTGATGAATACCGGCTGGCTTATGCCAATTCCGGTGGCGTGACGGGTATGTTGAATTGGTACCGTGCCATGCTTCGATTTCCTCCAAAATCACCTGCCAGTATTCGCCTTTCGATGCCGGTCCGCATTCTGTGGGGCCGCAAGGATGTGGCGTTAAGCGCTGAAATGGCCGAAAAAAGCCTCAAGCTCTGCAACCAGGCTGAATTGTTCTTTTATGAAAACGCCAGTCACTGGCTGCAGCATGACGAAGCTCAGGCTGTGACAGAAAGACTGCTCGAGTTTTTTCATCAATAACAGTTTGGGATTTCGAGTGTGATTTTTTGCTTTGTAACCCACAATAAAACAGTATTTACTCACTCAAATTCGGTTTGGAACGAATTTTGCCGCCTGGGCGAACCTGTATCGGCGGTTTTCCCTGCATGTGGAGTTTTCACGGGTGATGATCTTCCCGTGAAAACTCCATAAAAAATACGCCTTCTTATCTTTTGTGAATCTATTTAGGTTTTTTGTTTTGGCTGGCGGATGGTCTGTTATGTTGTGGTACGGGCGCAGCTTCATAGGCCTGGTGCAGCTCGACAGGCTGATTGGTTCCTCGCACACGCGAGTTTAGCATTTCGACGAAGACAGAAAAGGCCATGGCAAAATAGATATAACCTTTGGGGATTTCCTGGTGCAAACCTTCCACCAATAGGGAAGTACCGATTAAGAGTAAAAAGCTCAGCGCCAGGATCTTGATGGTAGGATGTCCATTCACATAATTGCTGATTGATTCTGAGGCGAAGAGCATGATCACGACAGCAATGATGACTGCTAAAATCATGATCGTGATTTCCTTGGCCATCCCAACCGCGGTGATGACCGAATCCAAGGAAAATACAATATCGAGCAAGCCAATTTGCAGCACAACTGATGTGAGCGTAACAGCTGATTTGGAATTCCCTGAGAGTTCGTCTGTATTGCCCTCCAGCTTATCATGAATCTCCATGGTACTTTTTCCAATCAGGAAGATGCCCCCGGCCAATAAAATGATATCGCGTCCGGTAATTCCGATTGAAAAAACCGTAAAAAGGGGTGTCTCAAGTCGGATAATCCAACTCAATGAAAGCAGCAGCAGAATACGCGTAACCATGGCGAGTGCCAACCCGGCCTGTCTTCCCTGATTTTGTTGCGCCCGAGGTAGTTTATCTGACAGGATTGATATGAAGACAATATTATCAATGCCAAGTACTATTTCAAGAACAGTCAGCGTTAATAGTGCAATCGCGTTTTCCACAGTAAACAATTGAATCATGCCTGACTCCTTATATTAGGATAAAAGAATTTTACCCGAATCTGCAAAATTAACGAAAGAATATTTTGTGGTTAATAATCGCCTGTTTGAGAGGTTGTTTCACCTGTAACGGCGGGTAACTGGCTCGGAGCGTGTGATCCGCGTACCCGGTTATTTCGCTGGCAGGGAAATCAGGGTGGCCGGGTGGATTGGACCGCTCTCGCTCCGCATACTT
>CAZLJB010000296.1:0-3396 GCA_964559195.1 uncultured Anaerolinea sp.
GGCAGATTATTCAAGCGATCAGACAGACCCAGTCTGGCAAGCAATTCCTGGGATCGAATCTTCCCCGACTTATCCAACTTGCCATTCAAACGCAGCATAAATTCCACATTCTCCAGCGCGGTCAAAAACGGGATAAGATTGTTGGATTGAAAGGTAAAACCGATCTTCTCACGCCGCAGGCCCACCCGCCTGGCCTCTGACATGCGAGCCAGTTCCTGCCCGTCAATCATCACTTGACCACTGGTGGGCGTTAACAGGGCTGCCAGGATGGACAACATGGTTGTTTTTCCAGAGCCACTCGGGCCAACCAGGGCTACAAATTCGCCGTGTTCCACACCAAATGAAACACCGTCCACGGCATTTATGGTACCGGAATCGCTGTCGAATGATTTAATTACGTCACGTACTTCAAGGGCAATCGCGCTCATTCAATTTTCTCCTACGAAAGGCGCAATGCCTTGAGCGGTTCAATACGAACAGCATAAAATACAGAAACGAGGCCACCCAGCGGGCCAATCAACAGCAAGGCTAGAATGGCAAACGCCGAGGATGTCCCATTAAATGTAAGCGGCACGGTAGGTGGGAATCCAAGCGAAAACAAAAAAGTCATCAAACCGCCAATTGCCACCCCAATTGCGGTAACGACGCTAATTTGAATGATGGACGCCAGACCAACGATAAAATTGGAGGCACCGATGGCTTTTAATACGCCAATCTGCGGCACTTTCTGCAAAATCTGGATCTGAAAAAACCCGCCAATCACCAGCACACCAATCAAGAGGGTAAAGAAACCCTGGGTTTGAACCGTGCCTTGTTGGGCAGAATAACCCGGAACATTGTTGATCGTGGTGGAAAGATCCGCGACCTGGATACTTAAAACTTGATCTTGGAGTATTTGCTGTTGTATTTTTTGCTGGGTGGGATCTTTCAGCTTGACAATAATCACATTTATCCCGGGCGTCAGATTGTTCAATTCCGCAGCCGATTTTGGCCGGATACGTTCCCATTCATAGGCCGGAACAAATATGGAAGGTTGGAACTGGAAAGCCTGCCCAGAAGTTGTACCAACCACCTTAAGTTCAAAGAACTGATCCTTGGTCCCCTGGGTCGAACGGATGGTAATTAAATCACCCAGCTTTACATTCGAGCGCTGCAAGACCCGTTCGTCCACAATCGTTTCATGCGCCTGGTTCGTCAAAAAAGTGCGACCGGAATCAACCGCTGGGGTGCCCGGACGATCAGTTTCCACCCCCAGCAGCGAAACCTTCAGAACCTTGTTATCAGGCTGTAAAATGGCAGTATTGGAAACCGAAAGAGGCCCTGCCTCAGCCACAAACTCTGCACGCCGCACAGCTCGCAGAGTGGTTTGATCCAGGCGGCTGGCACCAATGATGAAATCCGCCTTTTCCTGGAAAACCACCAACTGCCCGTCAAGCTTGGAAATGTATTCGCGATTATTTGTACCAAGCCCTTCACCAAGAGCGGCAATAAAGAGCACCAACAGCGTAATTAACGCGATTACAAGGCTGACCAGCAAGAAACGCCCACGGTTTCGCCAGACCTCTTTCAAGGCCAAATAAAAAGAAAGGAATATTTTTTGCATACTTTACTCAGGTGCTATTGGGGAATCCAAGGGTGTTGACCAATCCATACCCATTACTCCACCCATGAGCAGTTCAACAGGTGGATGGTCAGCGATATCGTCATAATAATACGGCAACCGGATGCGACCATCCGGCCCAATGATAAAGGTGCCGGACATTTGAAAAGCATCCTGCCCGACAGGCGGCAGTTCAGGTTTCCAACCCTTTTCGGCCTCCAAACGCTGATTGGATTTCATCACGTTCAGCGAAAGAATAGATTGGGTCAAACTGGCCTGTCCCAATCCAAACGCCAGATAAGCCTGCCGATCTGGATCAGCCAGGCACAAAACCCCAGGCGCGCGTTCTGAACAAAAAGCCCGGGCTATTTCCGGCGTCCCCTGGGTTACCACAGCCAGGGCAAGTCCCCGAGCGGCCAGCTCTGGTGTAAATTTCACGAGCTGATCCAACATTTCCTTGCATTGTGGGCAGCCAAAATGACGGGTAAAAGCCAGAATAAGCACCCTGCCCTGCCAGAGAGAGGAGAGCCTGACAGGCCTGGCATCCAGACTTAACAACTCTACGTCTGGAGCAAAATCATTAAATTTCAGGTGGCCTTTTTTATCCATAAGACCTATTTTACTTTAAAGAAGTTGCAAAATCTATCAAAAAGATAATTTTGCTCACATTAGTTTATCCCCAATCTGGCGGAAGAAACCAGGAAGGCTTTGTAAAAATCCCATCTAAAAGCCAATAACTATTTTCGGCTGGGCTCATTTTCCTGCAAAATATGGCCAAAAGCATAAATGGTCAGGTATATGAAAATGAAAAACAGGGTATAAAGACCGATGAATCCGATCGACTTAAGACTGGGGTCAGCCAACCAGTCCCCGAAGCTGTCGGCGGTTACAGCAGGGGCTTGCAGAATATCCCAGCTATTTAATCGAATGAAGCGCCCGATATAAACGCCAACACTCGATAAACCGGCTACAAAAAAGACGAAAATCCAACCCAGCGCACGGCTAAATTCGCGCCTGATAATTTCCTGCATCAAATTGAGGGAAACAATACCCAGCAGCATGCCGGTCCAGGAAAACCAGACCAGCATGATGACATCATACCAGAGCGGCGCAGAAGTGGGTAACTGGCTCAGATGTTGAAGATCGGTCAAAATATAGGGCGCGTTCGGGAAGAAAATCAGCCAGAGGAAGGCAAAAATGGGAATAGTCAAATACACCAACCTGCGCCGCCAGGAAAGGATATAAGCCATATATGCCAGTAAGAATGGGATCCAGGCCAGGAACAGATTCCAGACCAGGCCGATGTACCGGCGCGAATCGCTGTAATATACTCGCGCAATCACAAGCGAGATGCAAATGATCGAAGCTGCACTGAGCAGTACAAAAACTCCGGCCTTGTATTTGTGCTTCCTGTATATTTTGTCAAGAGTTTTGAACATGGTTTTTCGCTACCCACCCTAAGCGAGGGTCAAGGCAAAATGGATCTGATGGAAGATAGTTTGTTGCTGATATTACCGGGATGGATTTCGGTATGCAGTTTTGATTGTACCAGACCCAATGAGCGGTTCTGGCGAAAAATATCTCAGTTTTCATTTCGAACTGAAATATTCGAAAGGGAAGAATTTTGGGTATGTACGATAGTGGTTGGAATTGTTAAAATTCGCAATCGAGATAATGCCCTCTCCCCGGCCCTCTCCCGCCAAGAATGAATATTCAAAGTTACAGAGAATGGTATGTCGGGAGAGGGGGGTTGGGTTTAGCCAGGGTGGAATGATGGGCTGCCGCCTCCGCAAAGA
>CAZLJB010000296.1:3496-4898 GCA_964559195.1 uncultured Anaerolinea sp.
TCCGCAAAGATCATGCGGAGCGAAAGCGGCCCATTCCACCCTGGACCCCTCATTTCCCTGCTGACGATCAGGAGGCTTCCCGCTGACGAGCTACGCGGCGAGAGCGGCCAATTCCACCCCAAACTCCCAGCCAACGCATATTTTCTATGGGCAACCCCTTTAAAAGATCCCAGATACAAATCTTGGCGTTTTCCGAAATTTTGCACCGCACTCTTTCCTTAATGGTTGCTTGACAGGGGGTGGTAATTAATCTATAATTGAAAATGGTTTTCAATATCAATATGGAGTAGTTTTATTATGAAGCGGCGATTATTCAGTTTTGTTTGCATGTTAACCTTGATCACGTTAATTCCAGCGGGTTGCACAACTGCCAGCCCGAAGGCCAGCCAACCGGTCAAAGTGCTGGCGGTCGAAACCTTCCTGGGGGATATCGCTCAAAATGTCGCCGGGGAGAGACTCCAGATCGAGACGCTCCTGCCGCTTGGGCTCGATCCACATGTCTACCAACCTACTCCCCAGGATGTCACACAGATTGCCGAAAGTCAACTCCTGATTGTCAACGGGGCAGGTTTCGAGGAATGGCTTTCAAAAACACTCGAAAATGCCGGCGGCAAGCAGACGGTCATTGAAGCTGCTGCGGGCCTGTCCAGCCGCAAACCCAGCGCGGGAGAACTGCCTGACCCTGACCACAAAGGCGATCCTCATTTCTGGCTCGATCCAAACAACGTGATCAGGTATGCTGAAAATATTCGCGATGGACTGATCGCTGCGGATCCGGAAGGGAAAGCCGTCTATTCCCAGAATACCGAAAAATACATCAGTAAGTTGAAAGACCTGGATCAATGGATCACGCTTCAGATCGCCCAAATTCCTGCGGAAAAACGGCTGCTGGTGACCAATCATGAGTCGTTTGGGTACTTCGCTGACCGTTATGGGTTTACGATCGTCGGTACTGTGATTCCCAGCACAAGCAGCGAGGCATCGCCTTCGGCGAAGCAAATGGCGGATTTGATCGACCGCATTCGCCTGAAAGGTGTCAAGGCGATCTTTCTGGAAACTGGGGCGAACCCGCAATTGGCCGAGCAGATTTCCCAGGAAAGCGGGGCGCAGGTAGTTACCAATATGTACACTCATTCCATCACGGCTGCGGATGGGGAAGCTCCCAACTATATCGCAATGATGAAGCATAATGTCAACCTGCTTTCGGTGTTGAAATGAGGTTTAATTAATGTGGAGTTTTCTTGGGAAGTTCGCCCAAGAAAACTCCACTTGCAGGGAAAACATCCGCCGACTGGTGGTGATGTGATGGCGGGGCGAGCGGTGAACGGAAGGATGGTTTATGCGCGGGGGAGGAGCAGGCTTGAGTATACCTTGACGATCTGGCTTGCGATTTTTTCCCAGG
>CAZLJB010000297.1:0-4897 GCA_964559195.1 uncultured Anaerolinea sp.
AAATCATGGATTGGAAAAAGCCCAGTCCCCAGGCAATGCCTTTGCGCCCGCGCATCACGAATAACACCCGCAGAGTATCCAGGCTCATATCGGTCACGCGCATGGCAAAAATTGTCAGTGCGCCTATCCAGGCCGCGCGGGATAATAATATGGTTAACATTTCTAACTCCTTGGTGATGAGGCGCGGTAGACCGGCGATTCGACCAATCCATGACGCAGGTTGTATTTGCAGACTGCAGATATTTTGATTTTATAACAAAACCTTTGTAATAATTCAAAAAGGTTGAAGGACTTTGCAAGGCCTCCAACCTTTTTGTTAAATGGTCGATACTAACCTGATAATGCGTTTAAATTGAGGTTTACTGCCGTTTGCCTGGGTGGTCGTCGATCAATAAAACCATCTCATTATCAATCTGGCATATCCAGCAGGTGAGCGGAGTCCTTTATTTCATGGCGGGCAGGTATAAACGCTCCACGTATTCCTTCAGCATACGCCGGGTGCTGAATTGCGGTGTGATGGTGCGCATCGATTCTTTCATGCGCTGTACCCATTTAACCGGCACATCGTTCGCATTGCGCTCACTGTAATAGAGCGGAATGATTTCTTTTTCGAGAATCTGGTACAGGCTTTCTGCATCGGCCGAATCCTGCACGTCCTCGCTCAGGTCCGCATCTGGTCCAATGGCCCAACCATTGTCGCCATTAAAGGCTTCCCGCCACCAGCCATCCAGCACCGAGAAGTTCAGGGCACCGTTAACAGCTGCTTTCATGCCGGATGTACCGCTGGCTTCATTTGGGCGGCGCGGGGTATTCATCCAGACATCCACGCCTTGCACCAGGTAGCGTGCCAGGTTCATATCGTAATCTTCCAGGAAAACGATCCGCCCACCGTTTTCGGCTTTTTTGACAGCCCGATAGACTTCCTGGATCAGCATTTTGCCTGGTTCGTCGGCCGGGTGCGATTTGCCAGAAAAAATAATTTGCACCGGGCGGTTGGGTTGATTGATAATTTCGATCAGGCGTTCAAATTCACTGGTTACCAGGCTGGCGCGTTTGTAGGTGGCGAAACGCCGGGCAAACCCAATGGTCAACACATACGGATCCAGCATGACACCGCTGGCGATAACCTGAACTGGGTGGAACCCACCGCTCACCCAGCGCAGGCGGGCGCGTTCCCGGATGTAAGAGGCCAGCTTACGCTTAAGATGATTGCGCACCGCCCATATTTCTTCAGCCTGGATGTTTTCCATTTTTTCCCACATTTCAAAATCATCGAGGGATTCGAGCCAATCCTGGCCAAAGTGCTTTTCATACATGACGCGGATGCGGCGTGCCATCCAGGTGGAAGTGTGGACACCGTTGGTGACAAAAGTGATCGGCACATCGGCCGGGTCAAGACCAGGCCAGAGTTCCTTCCACATCTCACGGCTGACCACACCGTGCAGTTCAGAAACCGCGTTGCGGCCATTGGAATATTTTAGAGCCAGAACCGGCATCGAGAAGGTCTCGCCCCAGTTCTGTTGGTGACGGGCCAGGTCTGCGAACTGATCGCGATCGATGCCCAATTGCGGCCACAGGCTGGCAAGATATTTGTCGATCAGCCAGAGTGGAAATTCATCGTTGCCCGCCGGTACGGGGGTGTGGGTGGTGAAAACATTGTTGGCCTTACACAGGTTGATGGCCTCATCAAAAGTTTTACCGGCCTGAACCAATTCGCGGGCGCGTTCAACCACCATAAAGGCGGCATGGCCTTCGTTCATGTGCCAGACCGATGGGTTGTAACCCAGTGCGCGCAGGGCTCGTACACCGCCGACCCCCAGTACTACCTCTTGCATGATGCGCAGGTTGACATCCGACCAATACAGACGTGTGGTCAGCTGGCGCAAGACCGGATTGTTGGCATCCGTGTTTGTATCCAGCAGGTATAGGGGCGTTCGACCAACACGCACTTCCCAGATGCGGCATTGAACCGGGCCATCCGGGAAAACCACCTGGATGGTCAGCTCGCTACCATCGCTGTTTAATACCAGATTTAATGGCAGGTTGGCAAAATCAAGCGGGTTGTTGATGGCTTCCTGCCAGCCGTCTTCGCTGATGCGCTGAGAGAAGTAGCCTTCTGTGTAGAGCAGGCCAACCCCCACCAGGGGCAGGCCGATATCCGAGGTTTCCTTCAGATGATCACCCGAGAGTACGCCCAGGCCGCCGGAGTAGATTGGGAGAGTCTCATGCAGGCCAAATTCCATTGAAAAATAGGCGATCTGATTCTGTTTTTTGGGATAAGTTTTACCGAACCAGGTATCTGTGCGGGCCAGGTAAGTATCGAATTCGGCAAAGACGCGATCATATAATTCCAGATAGAATGGATCCTGGCCGGCGGCATTTAGTACGGGTCTGGATGCTTCGCGCAATAATCGGATCGGGTTGTGGTTTACTTTTTCCCACAGGTTATTGTCAATACGGTTATAAAGGCGTTGGGCCAATGGGTTCCAGACCCACCAGAGATTGTAGGATAACTCGGTCAGCCTTTTTATGCGCCGAGGAAGGTCAAATTGCGTGGGGAGTTTTGTTTTGAATACAGTCATATAGGTTCCTTTTGGAAAATAACGCATTTAATAATACCATGAAGGAGGATGTCTTTTCGAATTGTGGGCATTATTCTCATATTCGTCCAAATCCATTATTTGATTCTCCAGCTGGGCCCGATCGGTGTATCAGCCCAATTTGAAAAATGGAAAAGGTCCGGACGGGTTAGCTGCTGTCGGATTGTGGTTAGGCAGTCGATTTGCCTGCGAATTAATTTACCAATTCCTGATTTTGTACGGCTTCGACAGAGATGAGTACACTGGAAAAATGCCTCAAAACTGAAACACGTTCGACCAGAATTAGTTTTGCAAATTAGTTTTGCTTCTTTACGCATTGGGTGGATGGGACTTACAATTGCTGCATGCCAATTGTCCAACTCTTTGTGACCTGTCTGGTCGATACTTTTTATCCGGAAACCGGACAGGCTATTGTGGATATCCTGCGCCGGTTGGGTGTCGGTGTTGAATTCCCACCCGCTCAGACCTGCTGTGGGCAGCCGGCTTATAATGCTGGTTTACGTGAAGCCGCCCGTCCATTGGCGGAACATACCATCCGGGTCTTCGAAGCGACATCCGGCGCGGTTGTGGTGCCTTCCGGTTCCTGTGCCGTAATGTTGAAGCATGGCTACCCCGAGCTGTTTGCCGGGGATCTAGTCTGGCTGCCCAGGGCTTTGGCCCTGGCGGAGCGTGTCTTTGAATTTACCGAATATCTGGTGGATGAGCTGGGAGTTACCGACCTGGGCGCCCGTTGGGATGGCAAACTGGCCTATCATGCTTCCTGTCACCCCAGCCGTCACCTGGGCTTACAGCGCCAGCCGCTGGCCTTACTATCCGCCGTCCGGCAGGCAGAGATAGTAACATTGCCGGAGGGGGAGGACTGCTGTGGATTTGGCGGCGTTTTCTCGATCAAACATCCCGAGTTAAGTGCGGAAATGCTAAAACGCAAACTGGCCAACCTGGAAATCAGCGGCGCGCCAACCCTGGTGGTTACCGAGGCAGGCTGCCGGATGAACATCGCCGGTGGGTTGAATAAACAAAAGAAGCCTCAACGGGTTGTCCATATCGCCGAGGTATTGAACAGCCGCTAACCGGCCAGTATAAAAAAAGGTTTTCTTGATGACTTCTTCCTTTCGGGAAAAAATTCGTGAAAAAATAGCCGATGAATCTTTGCAAGCCGCCCTGGATGCCAATGCCGAGCGGCGTGTCAGGGCACGCGTAAATGCCATGGCGACCTTGCCGGATTGGCGCGAACGCCGTCAGAGAGCGCATGCCGTGCGCGCTGATGTGATTGAGCACCTGGATGATTACCTGGCGCGCTTCATTGCAAAGGTCAGCTCCAATGGCATTCAAGTTCACCGGGCCAGAAATTCAGCCGAAGCCATTCAGATCGTCTTCGATATTGCCAACCATGCCAACCCATCCGGAAAATCCTTGCTGTTTGCCAAGGGGAAATCGATGGTCAGCGAGGAAATTGGCCTTAACCACGCCCTGGAATTGGCAGGTCAGCGTGTGGTGGAAACGGATCTGGGCGAATATATCGTCCAGCTGCGCGGTGAACGTCCCGCGCATATCATCACCCCGGCCGTGCATCTGCGGCGTCACCAGGTTGGTCAGCTTTTCCACGAAAAACTTGGGATTCCATACACCGAAGATATTCCAACGCTCACCAATACGGCCCGTGCAATTTTAAGAGATATATTTTTCAAGGCGGATATTGGGATTACCGGTGTCAATTTTGGCGTGGCTGAGACGGGCACGCTTGCGATTGTTTCCAATGAGGGTAACGGGCGCATGTGCGCCAGCCTGCCGCCGGTGCATATTGCCTTGTTGGGCATGGAGCGCCTGCTGCCCGGGCTGAATGACCTGGCTCTGTTCCTTTCCCTGCTGCCGCGCTCGGCCACCGGGCAAAAACTGAGTGTCTATACCCAGCTTATCCAGCGCCCGGAAGTTGGCCAACAGAAACACCTGGTCATTGTAGACAATGGGCGTTCCGGGCTGCGGAACTCCCCCCTTAAAGAATCGCTGTATTGCATCCGCTGCGGGGCCTGCCTGAACGTCTGCCCGGTTTTTCGGGAAGTTGGCGGGCATGCCTATGTTGGGACGGATGGTACAAACGCGCCGTACCCTGGCCCGATTGGTTCGGTCATCTCAGCCGGCTTGCAGGGTGAAAATTTTATCCCGCTGGCCCAGGCCTCCACATTGTGCGGCGCCTGCAAAGAAGCCTGCCCGGTCGATATCGATTTGCCAAAACTACTGCTGAGGGTGCGAGCAGATCGGAAGAGCACACGTCTGAACTCCAGTCACCTGAAGCTATC
>CAZLJB010000298.1:0-4895 GCA_964559195.1 uncultured Anaerolinea sp.
TTATTAGCGCCGTCCTGGTTTTCTTGCCCAGGTTTGTCGTTATTGTCTAGTTCATCCTCAGGGAAGGACTTGGTGGTCATAATTTCACACTTTCCTAGTAAGGTAGTTGGGTGGGAAGGATGGGTCTGGCGAAAATGAAAATTATGGGAATTTCACCACTGGGAGGCACCTGAATTGATGCGCTGCGGTAAAGTCCGGGCAAGCTTACCTTTCCCTTTACGCCTACAGACACATTCCCGAGGCTAAATTCGGCTTTACCATCACGGGTAATTTGGGTGAATGAAACCCCATTTTCGAGGTCAAGATTTACCTGGACGTTTTCAAGTGTTTCGCCCTGTTGTTGAATTCCATCGCCATTTTTATCAACAAATATTTTTACCATGATGTGGGCATTTGAGAAAAATGGTGTTGGCGTTGGCACCGGGGTTGGAATTTGTAACGAGGTAAAAGTCAATTCTCCAGGTTGTTTAAGACTTTTGTTGAAACCGTTTAAGGATGCCCAGAATTTGTCAATATAACCAACCGCTCCCTGACAGGATAAGTTTTCGGAGACAGATTGCCAGGATATTTTTCCTTCAGTAATTGATGCCAGGTCTACAGCATTTTGAAGGCACCCAAAGCCACTGTGATATGAAACCAAAGCAAATTTCCAACTATCTTCATAATTGGCAGTTACGCTATGCAGTTTCAAAATGGAGTTGGCTTGTACACAATTTGCATATAATACTTTCGCAATAAGGGATATGCTTTGAGATGCTTTATTTAAATTCACACCATATAAACAGGTAGGGCAGGCAGCATCCAGAGATTGAACAATAGTTCCTCTGATCAATGCACGATCAATGCCTGTCAAATTTTCGTAAGGTTTGTCGCATTTATAGAGAGCATTTGTGCAGACTTGTTGGTATAAACCCGGATTGGTGCGCAGCAAGACATCTATGCCGAGTTGATTTATTTGTCCGAGACCAAGCTCATCTAAAAATAATCTTTGCGATGTTGGCCAGAATTGCGATTCGATTTCGAGCAGGGTTTTCAAGATTATCGGAGGAATATGTTCATCCCGGCCAACCAACCAGATGTTGAGGTCGTATTGGTTCTGCCATGCAACCATCTGGTTTTTAACTTTGGTCATTCCACAGGCGTTTGGAGAATTACCTTCCCAGCCACCGTTGGGGCAGTCTTTTGCATCGACAGCCCCGGCAGTTAATAACCGAGCAGCCAAATAGTATAAATTTTTCTCTGTATTGAGTTCGCCCGGGTCCTGAGGAAATTTGGCCCAATCTGGTGGAAGAGATTCGCCATTTTGCCAGATATTGGCACAAGAATCTGAAAAAACAACAAATTTTCCCAAAGTTAGAATTGTGGTGGAATAGCCATTTGCTACCTTTGTAACTAGAATGTTTGCGTCAACTTCGCTGCTAGAATCACCTGCCTGGTTTTTAATGCGGAATTTTATTTGACCGGTCTCAGGAAAAATAAGTGCACATGGTGAAAGGGGGCAATAAAAACTTTTGGATTGAACCGAACCAATGATTGTCAAGTTGCCTGTATCGCCAGGAAAGGATTGGTATCCACTCAGGATAACATATGGCTGGGGTACAACTCCTGAAGGTACACGAATAAACCCTTCCAGCTTAGGACGACTAATATCTAGCGGTGCTGGTAAGAGTGTTGGTGTACTTATAATTTCTTTGTGTGGCGCTATTGCTGTGCCAGCGACATTATTTGGTGATTGAGTTGAGGTTGGGGTGCTCGTATAACTCGCAATGGCGCTTCCAGGGTGAACGACACTGGAAAAAAAGACGCCATACGATAACGCAGATACCGCAACAAATAAAAAGAGTGATCGCTTCATCCTTTATGTTTTTTTGGCCGAAGGTTGAATTCGTCCTGTAACCCTTTTCCATGCTTTGGATGGTGCTGTTGGAGGTATATACTTCATAAACTCGTTACTGAGAATGAAAGCCATATCCTCAATTTTTTTAGATACTGGAAGTTCTGGTCGGCTCAATACGAAGGGAGACCCAAGGTTGAGGGCGCGAAGCACTTCAATTGGATCGTATGGTATTTCAAAATCAAACGGTTTCCCAATTGCTTTTTGGAGCTGGGTTTTATCAATGCTCAAATTCGGAAAATTTTGGTTTAGAACCAGTTTTACCTTATCCACTGATATTCCCAGTTGATCATACGTTTTTAACGCGCTTACAGCTACTCGCAGAGACGCCATTTCCGGGCTTACTAACAATAAAATGTTATTACAATTCATCAAAGTTGAAATTACTGTATCCGAAAAGTCATGCGGGGTATCAATCACGATAAATGAATATTTCTTGTTGAGGGCTTTGAATAAGAAATTCCAAAATTGATCTGTAAAAACATCGGTCGCCACCGGGTAGCGGGGAGAAGCAATAAAGTGTAATCCGCTAGAATGAGTGCTAATTAAATCGTCGATCATAAATTCGTCGATTTCATTTACTTGGAGATCAGCAAATTTCCCGAGGGTGCTTCTTGGCGTAACATTAAGAAGCATTGCAACCTGGCTTGCAAAGAAAGCGGTATCAATTAATAAAGTGGGTTTTTCCCATATTTGGTAATATGCTAGGGCTAAATTTACTGCCAGACTTGAAACACCGCAACCACCTCGCAGACTGTGAACTGCAACTACTGTAGGTTCGTTTTGGCCTTGTGTTCCTAAATCCTGGGTTAATTGGATCGCCTTGGCGCGCCTGGCAAGAATATCCAGCCTTGCGGCAAGTTCCTCTGGTTCAAAGGGCTTGTTTAGATAATCATCTGCGCCAAGTTCGAATGCTTTTAATTTGTCTTCAAGAGTTTTTACACTGGTGACAAAGATAATTGGAATTTGGTTATATCGTGGATCCCGGCGGACATGCTGAAGGATATCAAAGCCGGTCATATCCGGCATTCGCATATCTGCAATAATAATTTCTGGCTGGAATGATGCAATTGCGGCTAACCCATCCCGACCATTTCGGGCATACTCGAGTTCATAACCTCTATTTTTTAATACACTTGCAGCCATTTTGAAAAAGACCGGCTCGTCGTCTATCATTAAAACGCGCATATTTTACTGCCCTTCCCAAAGGTCGGAGTTTTGAGAGTGCTGCTGATCGATGATGGTATTGGCTGCTTTGGTCAGCAAGATTCGATTTTGATTCATTTCACGAATAGTTCTTTTTGCTAATCTAAATTTACTACCCTGACTATACACTTCGAGCTCTTTTGCCAATCTGGAGAGTTGATTTGCGCCGAAATTAGCTGCAACACCTTTCAGATTGTGTGCAAATGTGAATAATTCGTTCCAATGGCGTTCCTTCAAAGCGCTTTCAATTTTTTCAAACCTGCCTGGCAATGACTGAATAAATTCTGCCAGATTATCACAATATAGTTTTGTATCATTATTAAATCGGATCATCGAATTTTCGTAGTCCAATAATTGTAATTCTGTTTCGGACGAAACAATGATTTGTTGGTTATCTATTTGGAAATTTATATCAGTTTCTTCGGCAATTATTTGTATCAGCATTGATATTCGTTTGATATCAAATGGTTTGAATAAAAAGGTGTCAGCACCCGCGTTTTTATATTCTTCCGTTTTGTTCTCAGGAACAGAACCGGTCAAAATGACGATTGGTATATGCTGTTTTTTATTTTCCCATTTGCGGATTTGTCTGGTTGCCTCGAGACCATCCATTTCTGGCATGTGGATGTCCATAAAAACCAGGTCGAACTTCTCGGATTTTACAGCTTCCAATGCATTAACGCCAGTCCATGAACTTTTAACATTATGGCCCTGACGACTTAATATTAACTTCATCATCGCTTGATTCTGATCATCGTCATCAGCAATCAGTATGTTTAAAGCGCGCATAAATTAATCCAGACAAAATTATTCATGGGTGGCGGAGTAATATTAATGTAAGTAACCATTCATCCCGTAATTCCTTCCTGAAAGTCTCAAATTATACAAAACATGAGAAGGTTTATAAAGTTCCCGGTTTCAGGAAGAACAATTAAATTAAATCAATATCCCTTAGCAAAGAATTATTGTTCCAGTATTCTATTTATTTTACCATTCTATCAGGCTTTTTTTACTTTTGGATTATATCAATATAGCAAAATGGTGATGCACCAATGTCACGTTTTCTCTCTACCCATTACATCTTGCTACTTTAATATGTTTGTGGTGGTTAGTTTCTTTAAATTTCTGGAGTCTTAATTTTGGAAAATTGTGATGGGATTTGTTTTCGTAAAATTCATACGAGCAGGCATCTCTCTTTGTTTCGAATGAGCGAGTATAATAGAAAATTATGAACAATAAGCTGTCATTTCGTCCTTTTTTCGTCCCAACCTTACTTCTGTTTTTTTGCGGTTGGGGAGGATTGGCATTACTTATTAATTTTAGCTTGCCAACTTTGTGGCCTCGTTGGGGGTTTTATGCCCTGATTGTGTTGGCAGCCACCGGAACAACATTACCCTTATCGTTTTGGTTAAACACCATATTTTCAGGGAATGGGTTTGTTAAAAGCGAAATAATTGTTCGCGAATCTGTAGCGGCGGGGGTTTATTTTGCCGTACTGGCCTGGCTAAGCATTGGACGGGCTTTAAATTTTCCAATTGCAGTTTGGCTAGCGCTTGGATTAGTTCTGATTGAATATTTGTTGCGATTACGCGATACTGCGACCAAACCTGAAAATGTCCCTCCGCAACCTCCCCTCAGTTGATAGTCTTTTAAGAAATGCAGATGAATTAATTTCGACCTATGGTCGGCCGTTAACCGTGCATGCGATTCGGTTTACTCTGGACAAAACCAGAGTTGAAATTATGGATGAGATCGGAAGAGCACACGTCTGAACTCCAGTCACCTGAAGCTATCT
>CAZLJB010000299.1:0-4866 GCA_964559195.1 uncultured Anaerolinea sp.
TCAACAAATATAAATTAAATATAGCATAGAATTGGAAATTGGAACCTGGCTGCGTGTAGAATTTTCTGATTTGTAAGGAAGAGCGTGGATTGGATGTTTGCTTGCAATGCGCTGGCGAGTCTACTATAATTAAGCTCGTTTGGGTCTGATTAATCTAAAATGGACGGGCCGGGTTGGATTTTGGCGGTTTTCCCTGTCAGTAATTACCTATAATTCATCACCAGGATGAATGTTTTCCAGAGCGTGTTAAGGAGTGCGGGTATGGCTGAGCAGAGTAAGTATGCGGCAGTGGTGGGTGCGGGCCCGGCGGGGATGTTTGCGGCGTGCGAGATGGCGCGCAGCGGCGCCCGGGTGGTGATTTTCAACCGGGATATCAAGCCTGGCGGGTTGGCTGAGTATGGGATTTACCCGGATAAACTTGCCATGAAGGAAGGTTTGCGGACGCAGTTTAAGCAAATATTGGAGACCCCCGGGGTCACTTATTACGGCAACCTGTCGGTAGGCAACCAGGCGGATTTGAGCCTGGCTGATCTGCGGAGCCTGGGTTTTCAGGCTGTGCTGGTGACAGTCGGCGCGCAGGGTACAAAATGGTTGGGGCTGCCCGGCGAACACTTGCAGGGTGTATACCATGCCAAGGATCTGGTGTACCACTATAACAAGCTGCCCCCTTATAGCCAGAAAAAATTCCATTTTGGGCAGGTGGTGGCTGTGGTGGGGGCGGGCAATGTCATGTTGGATATTGCCCGCTATGCCATCCAGAAGATCAAGGCGCGCCAGGTGATCGCGGTCGTGCGGCGTGGCCCGGCCGAGGTCAAGTTTGATAAGAAGGAAATGGAGTACGTGATCCGCAACCTGGATCAGCGCGCGCTGGATGATGAATTAAAGCGGGTCAGCCCACAAATGACGGCGCTGGGGCAGGACCCGGCGGCGGCGCGGGCTATGATCCTGGAAGCCTTGCCCAAGGCCATGCCCAACAATTCGACCACTCATTTTCGTTTTGAGTTTCTGGCTTCACCCACCCGCATCCTGGGGGATGCGGCGGTCAGCGGCTTGGAAGTGGAAGATAACGGGCTGGCGCTGGTGGATGGCGAGATCAAGGCGCGCGGCACGGGCAGCAAGCGCCTGCTGCAGGTTGATTCGGTGGTCTTTGCAATCGGCGATACGGTCGATGAGAGCTTTGGGCTGCCGACTGCCCATAACGAATTTTCCAAGAACCCGACCCCGCGCTTTCCGGTGGAAGGCGTTTCTTACGAAACCTATGATCCGGCGGCGGGTGCAGTCATTCCGGATGTGTTTGTGGCAGGTTGGTCGCGGCAGGCCAGCACCGGGTTGGTGGGGTATGCCCGCAAAGACGGCACCAATGGTGCGCATGCGGTGCTGCAGTATCTTGAAACGCTGGATAAGATCACGCCGGATGAGCAGGCTTTGCGCAGCCGGCTGGTTAAACTGGGCAAACCGCTGGTGACGCAGAGTGATGTGCGCAAGCTGGTCGAGATTGAAGCAGAGACTGCCCGGCATCGCGGCCTGGAGTTTTACAAGTTCGGTACGAATGAGGAGATGTTGGAAAAGATCATGTCGGTTGGGTAGTGGTTGTCGGTTGGCTGTAAGGTTTAAACACCCGGGAAAAGTGGTTAAATTAGAGTGAAAGAGAAACTTTTTCATCGTTTTGGCGTTATATAAAGTAATAAGTTTTATCCATATAAAAGGAGGTCGCCATGTCAGTTTTTGTATTTATTATTGTCGCTTTCCTGGTCAGTTTGTTCGGATCGCTGAGTTTGCTCCCGGCGACCTTCAAAGAATCAGACAAAGAATCGCTCGTTCAACTGCAAGACTGAAAAGCAGGGCAGCCAAAAGGCTGCCCTGTTTGTTTGATGCGACCCAACCAGAGGATTTTAGCGGATGGCCACCAGGATGGCATCTGCCAGTTGCAGGGCGCGCCTGGGAGCATCCCCCAGGTGCGCTTGATAAGCCATCAGCTCTGAAATTTGCTGGGCAGCCAGGTATTTCAACAAACCCTGGTCGACTGCCAGGCTGGCAGCCAGCGGGTTGGGTTCTCCCAGCCGGATGCTTTCCCAGGCGCGCATAGCCTGGGTGCGGATCAGCTCGTGCATTTCCTGGCGGTCGGCTCCGGCTTTGACGGCAGCCATCAAGACACGTTCGGTGGCCGCGAAGGGCCCATAGATAGCCAGGTTGCGCGCCAGGGCTGATTCGTCAACCTGCAGACCGTTCAGGATGGCGCTGGCAGTCCGCAGCATTTCGTCGGCGCTCAGGAAGGCTTCTGGCAGGATGGTGCGGCGGTTGGCCGAGTCATCCAGGGTGCGTTCCAGCAGGGAGTGCGCGGCATTGTCCCAGGCCACGCGCGGCAGTTGGGCCAGGCTGCGCCCGAGTGAGTCGATTTTTTCTGACCGAATCGGATTGCGCTTGAAGGGCATGGCGGATGAGCCGACCTGCCTGGCGCCAAAGGGTTCGCTCAGCTCACCAATCGGGGGTGACTGCAGCAGGCGCAGGTCAAAGGCCATTTTGTAGAGTGATTGTCCCAGCCCGGCCAGGGCTGAAAGTACGGTGTAATCCTGTTTGCGTGGATAGGTTTGCGTGGTGACCGGGTAAAAGGGCAGGGCCAATTTGTGGCTCATCTGCTCTTCAAAATTGGCCAGTTCATCCACACCGAAAAGCTCGGCATAGGAGGCCCCGGTGCCCACCGCGCCTTTGAAGCCTTTGCCGCGGATGCCCTGGCGCACGGCCTGGAGGTTCTCGTAATCGCTGAGCAGATCCTGTCCGTATTGGGCCAGCCGGTAGCCGAGTGTGGATGGTTCGGCGGGTTGCAAATGCGTGAAGGCGATCAGCGCAGTGTGGGCGTAGGTTTGGATCAAGGTGGCCAGGCTGGCCAGCAGATCGCGCAGCGCCTGCAGGTTCAGCTCCAGCCCCTGGCGCAGGCGCATGGCATCGGCGTTATCTTCGATATCCATGGAAGTGGCGCCAAAGTGGATGATACCGCCGCCGCTGCTGGCCTGTTCCGCGAAGACGCGCACTTCGGCCATCAAGTCGTGCTGAATCTCGGCCTCGATCTCGAGCGCGCGCGGCAGGTCGATCTGGGTGCAGTGCGCCAGCAGATCTGCCACCTGCTCAGGGCGCACCAGGCCGTAACCAGCCTGGACCTGGGCCAGGGCCACCCAGATCTGGCGCCAGAGCAGGCGTTTGTGGTGCTCAGACCAGATACGGCGCATTTCGGTTGATCCATAGCGCCATGAGAATGGTGATTGATAGGATGTATGGTCTGTCATTTTTTTATCCTGGGTTTGATACGGTTTGAGAGCAAGAAGGTTGTATAATTATTTTATCATCAGCTGATTTTTGCATTTCACCAGGTTAATGTTTCGGTTGAAGTGAAAAAGTTGGTGTTCCTTGCAGTCGTTGTCAGCGGCAGGCTCTCAAGCCTGTATGTCATCTCTATAGTATTGGAAGGTGGCTTATGTATTTCGAAGCTGAGTTTTATACATCTGATCATGTGGTTCGCGGGCTGGTTGATACGCCCCATGAACGTCTCAGCGATTTGATGAACCTGAAGAACGAAACCACAATTATCGTGCGGGACGCGATGATCAGCCAGCTGCTGGGTATGGGGAAATCACCGCCGATCGAGATGTCGGAGTTACGCATCGAAAAGCACTCGATCGTCTTTGCCTACCCGGATGAGGGTGATATGACCACCAAGAGCATCTATCGGCGTTCCATCCGGCAGGTGTTCCCGGTCTTTGTGTTGATGCCCAATTTTGAGTTGACGGGCTCCATTCACCTGACCGAAAAGCTCGAAATAAAAAGGATCTTGTTGTCGCGGGCGGATGATTTTATCCCGCTCACAGACGCAACCGCCATTTATGCGCTCTATCCGGCCATTACGATTCACCGCAGTACGATTATTTTTAACAAGAGCCGCATGGTGTTGATCGGTGAGCTGGCTGCAAAAGGTACGCCGCCAGAAGAAAAGAAATAAGAAGAGTGATTAAATATCCGCCAGCCCGGCAAACCGGACTGGCGGAATTTCTGTCAGCTCACTGCTGCGCATGGGTTTGTTTTTGGATGACTGGAAAAGCCAGGCAGGTGGAAGGATTAAGCAGGCCAATATGGATAAAAGTGAGCTGGTTTTTCGCAAACCGTTGATGAACGCGGCTGGTATGCTGGGTTATGCTCCGGATGTGCATGCCGGGCTGAACTCATTTCCAAATGGGAATTGGGAGGATCTGGGCGCTTTTGTAACCAACCCGCTCAGCCTGCGGCCGCGTCAGCCCGCCAGCGCGCCCGGCGTGCTTGAATTTGCAGGCGGGGCACTGCTGCATACCGGGCTGCCCAACCCAGGTTTTTGGGGCGCGCTTAAAAAATATGCGCGCCGTTGGGCGGTTACAGCCCTGCCGGTGATTGTGCACCTGATGGCAGATGGTCTGGATGAGACGGCCGGCATGGTCAGGGCCCTGGAAGGATTGGAAAATATTGCCGCAATTGAATTGGGTTTTGCTCCGCAGCAGGCAGCGGATTTCATTCTGAGGCTGGTGGAGGTGGCGCGGGGTGAACTGCCCCTGATTGCGAACCTGCCTTTTGAGCAGGCGCTCAGCCTGGGGCCGAGGGTGATCCAGGGCGGGGCGGCGGCGTTGAGTTTCGCGCCACCACACGGGGTACTGCCGGGCACCGCCGGGCCGGAGCCGCTGCTGATCAGCGGTCGATTGTACGGACCGGCTTTGTTTCCGCAGGCGCTCAACTTGCTGAGCGGCCTGGTGCGGTTGGGCGTGCCGGTGATTGGCGGAGTGGGGGTTTTCGGCCCGGAGCAGGCCCGCACCATGCTGGGCTGCGGCGCGCTGGCGGTGCAGTTGGATA
>CAZLJB010000300.1:0-4844 GCA_964559195.1 uncultured Anaerolinea sp.
GCATCAAGGCGGAAGGCGGCTGGGGGGTCGTCAGCACGGAAGAAGTCGAAATTCACCACACCAGTGACCTGTCCCCTTATTTTGAAGGTCGCTTGTGGAGCGATGAGGATATCCCCGGCCTGGCGTTAATGGCTGAAGCCGTCCACAAGCACGGTTCGCTGGCTGCCATCGAATTGGTGCACAATGGCTTGGATGCCAATAACCTGTATTCGCGCGTGCCGCCACTGGGACCGCGCTCAATGGGAACCCTGGGTGGCTCTGGCTACGAACCGGTCCAATCTCGCCGCATGGATAAGGAAGACATTCGCAATGTACGCCGATGGCACCGGGCTGCCGCCCTGCGCGCCAAACAGGCAGGTTTTAATATTATTTATTGCTATGCCGCGCATGGGTTGACTCTACCCATCCAGTTCATTATGCGGCGCACCAATGATCGCACAGACGAATACGGCGGCAGCCTGGAAAACCGGGTACGTTTCCTGCGGGAATTGATCGAAGACACGCTGGAAGCCGTCGGCGATACCTGCGCCGTAGCCGTGCGCTTTGCCGTGGATGAACTGGTTGGGGAATCCGGGCTGACCCATCAAGGTGAAGGACACGATGTGATCGCCATGCTGGCTGAACTGCCCGATTTATGGGATGTGAACGTCAGCGGCTGGTCGAATGATTCCGCCACCTCACGCTTTGAAAAAGAGGGTTTTCAGGAAAAATACACATCCTTTGTCAAAGGTCTGACCAGCAAACCCGTGGTCGGAGTGGGCCGTTACACTTCGCCGGATGCGATGGTTTCGGCTGTCAGACGCGGAGTACTGGATCTGATCGGCGCGGCACGCCCCTCGATCGCCGACCCCTTCCTACCCACCAAGATCCGCGAAAACCGGCCTGAGGATATTCGAGAGTGTATAGGCTGTAACATCTGCGTGACAGGTGACCTGCGCTACGTACCCCTGCGCTGCACCCAAAACCCCACTATGGGCGAAGAATGGCGGCGAAGCTGGCATCCAGAGCGGATCAACCCCAGAACGAGCACCAGTGAAGTCCTGGTGGTCGGTGCCGGCCCGGCAGGACTGGAATGCACCCGCGCGCTGGGTCAACGTGGTTACAGCGTGACGCTGGTGGAAGGCCGGCGCGAGGCCGGAGGTCGCGTCCTGAGAGAATCCAGCTTACCCGGGCTGAACGAATGGCGGCGCGTGATCGACTGGCGTCTGACACAAATTCAAAAACTCACCAATATCAACCTTTACCCATCCAGCCAGATGAGCGCGAGTGATATTCTGGAGGCAGGCATTCAGAACGTAATCCTGGCGACAGGCGCCAGTTTCCGGCGGGACGGGCTCGGTCGCAGCCAGAGCAGCCCGATCCCCGGGCATCACCTGCCACACGTTCGCACGCCTGACGATCTGCTGCCTGAGGGCAGCCGGCTACCCACCGGTCGCGTTTTGATTTATGACGATGATCATTATTATTTGGCGGGTGTACTGGCGGAACTGCTGGCCCAAAATGGCTGCCAGGTCAGCCTGGCCACTCCGGCTCCATTGGTCTCGTATTGGAGCCAGTTCACTTTGGAACAGGAGCGCATCGAAAAGCGCCTGCAGGGGCTGGGTGTCAACCTGTTTACGCGGCATCTCCTGACAGACATCCAACCCGGCAGTATCACCCTGCAGGCCTCAAGCAGCGGTGCAAGCCGGGAAATGGAGTGCCAGGCGGTCATCCTGGTTACAGACCGGCTCCCAAACGATGCTCTTTTTTATGAACTTGACCCAGCCTTAGCGGATGGCCGCCTGCGCAGTCTGCGCCGGGTTGGGGATGCCGAAGCTCCCAATATCATCGCCCAGGCAGTCTTCAGTGGGCACCTGGCGGCCCGCGATTTTGAAGAAAACATTGACCTGGATACGACCCCCTTCCAAATGGAGCGAGTCATTATTTAATAAATTTAGATGTATTTCTGGATATTACAAATTATGGATTCAGATACCCCAAAATCTAACCTGAAAGAGAAGATCAATATTCGCCCAGCCGGACCAGCTGATGCGGTTCTGTTTGTGGAGTTACGCCAGGAGGCATTGCGGGATAATCCGAGCGTGTTTGGATCAAATTTTGAAACAGGTGAAAATTGCACAATTGAATGGGCACTCATGGTTCTGGCACCCAACCCGTCTGAAAGCTGTAATTTCGTGGCGGAAATCGACCAGAAGCTAATCGGCATGGCTGGGATCCGCCGCTACCAGGGCAGCAAGGTCAGGCATTCGGCAATGATTGGTGGGGTTTACGTGCGCCCGGCCTGGCGAGGGCAGAGACTCGCCATGGCATTGATTGAAGCCTGTCATAATTGGGCTAAAAAGAATGAGCTTGTCAGCCTAAAGCTGGCAGTTGTGACCACCAACCTGGCCGCCCTGCAGGTTTACAAACGGCTGGGCTTCCAAATTTATGGCACCGAACCAAAGGTAATTCTGCATGCCGGGGTGTATTACGACGAGTATCTGCTGGCAAGGGATGTTTGACGAACTTCGCTACCACCAGCACAACTTAAGTAAGTGAATAAACCGGCCGCGTTGTTTCGGACAGGAAATTCCAGCAACTTTCCACTACACGCAGTCCTAAAGGGACCGGGTAGCGCGTTTGGCTTCGTTCCATAACTCATCCATCTCTGCCAGGCTTAATTCCTGCATGCTACGTTTTTGCTGCCGGGCTCGCTCTTCAATATATCTGAAACGTGTCTTGAATTTCAAACTCGCTCCTCGCAAAGCGGCCTCGGCATCGATCTTTTTCCAGCGCGCCAGGTTAACCAGAGCAAAGAACAAATCCCCCAGTTCATCCGTCAGCTCGACCGGGTTGGCAGCTGCTTTAACTTCTTCAATTTCTTCCTTCACTTTTTCCAGCACGCCCGAAATTTCAGGCCAATCAAAACCAACTCGCGCCGCGCGATCCTGAAACTCCTGGGCCTGGGTCAAGGCTGGTAAAGCGGGCGGTAAACCATCCAGGATACCTTTTTCATGGTACCCCTGCTGTTTGCGCTCACCGGCCTTGATTTGTTCCCAATTGGAAAGTACATTTCCAACCCCATCCACCTGCACATCCCCAAACACATGCGGATGCCTGCGCACAATTTTATCGTAAATACCCTGTAAAATTTCCGCCATGCTGAATCCGCCGGTCTCGGAACCAATTTGAGCATTCAAGACAATTTGCAACAGCAGGTCGCCAAATTCCTCGCGCATTTTGAGTGGATCCTGCTCATCCATGGCAGACAAGGTCTCATAACTTTCTTCCAATAAATGCTTGCGCAGGCTTAGATGGGTTTGCTCCTTATCCCAGGGGCAGCCATCCTCCGGTGCGCGCAAATGGGCAATAATCTCCTGGAAGGCTTCCAGCGAGCTGCCAGGGCTAAGGACGGGCACCAACACGGCCAGGCATTCCTGGCCATCCAGACGTTCAATTTGAGTATCCTGCACCTGCCAGGTTGGGGTCAATATTTTTATCTGAAAATTGAGCGGGTAGACTATTGAAAGAGCCTTGACCGTGAGGCCGGGGTTCGTGCCCGGCTGGCATACGATCAAAGCCGGAACATCCGGGGCAAAGGGAGGTACATGAGCCGCGGTAAATAATGAGAGGTCTACCAGGCTCAGGCGGGTTTCATTTTGCAGTCCCAGGGCAGAAATGATTTCAGCGATCTTGGACAATTCCATCTCGAACTCCTTTAACCGGCAAATAGCTTAACGGTAGGAACAGGATATGAAGCACATCATATCCTGTTCCCACTTCCACGAGGTGTAACTATTAAACCATATTTAATGTCAATAATGGACAAGCAAAAGCCGATCAATAAAAAGCGCAGAGGAGGTTTTTTTTGTTGTGTTTTGCGCCAGGATCTGGCGCAAAACACAACTTGCGAGGAATAATCTCGCAGGGTGGCTTGTTTTGGATTAAAGCGTAAAGCGTAAAACATGTTGTGTGGTAAACACAATTGTTTTACGCGATACGATTCTTGATTAATTTGAAATACTAACGCTTGGTGTAAGTAGGAGCCTTACGGGCCTTCTTCAAACCTGGCTTCTTGCGTTCCTTGATGCGGGCATCGCGGGTCAACAAACCAGCCTTGCGCATGGCAGAAGTCCACTCGCCGTTGATTTTGACCAGTGCACGCGCCAGACCGAGAACTACAGAGCTGGTCTGACCTGATACGCCGCCACCATTCACAACGACCGAGATATCATAAGCGGACGGCTCATGACCGATCGCTGACAACGGGGCAAAAATTGCGTGCATATCACCAGGGCGGGTGAAAAAGTCAGCGGCATTCTTGCCATTGACTACAAACTTACCCGACCCATCAGAAACACGTACGCGGGCAATGCCTTCTTTTCGGCGTCCAATTCCTTCAAAATACTGCGCCATGATTGTATTGCTCCTTTACTTCTTTTCGACCTGGGTGCCGTGGGGGTGTTCACCGCCGCCGTACACCTTCAAGCGCTTGATAATGGCATGGCTAAACTTGGTTTTAGGAAGCATACCCCAAACAGCGTCACGAATGACACGATCGGGATGATTCTTGAGCTGATCCTTCAAAACGACAGACTTCAGCCCACCAGGATAACCGGAATGCTTGTAATACGTCTTCTCGGTTGTTTTTGAGCCAGTTACGGTAATGTAAGAGGCATTAATAACCACAACATAATCGCCCACCGGAACACCTGGGGTGTAGGTTGGCTTATGTTTTCCGAGTAAGGTGGCGGCAATCTTCGCCGTCAAACGACCCAGGTTCTGACCAGCGGCATCGATCACCACCCAGTCATTCTGGATTTCTTTGGCCTTCGGATAGTACGATTTGTACACGGTCGTATCTC
>CAZLJB010000301.1:0-4834 GCA_964559195.1 uncultured Anaerolinea sp.
AAAAATACGACATTATCATCATTGGCGCCGGGCATAATGGTCTGACCACGGCAGCTTACCTGTCAAAGGCTGGCAAGTCCGTTTTGGTGCTGGAACGGCGGACCATGATTGGTGGGATGTGCACGGTGGATGACCAGCCAGTTGGCAGCCTGTTGTTGGGAGGCTGCCTGCGTCCTGATATCATTCGTGATTTGCGCCTGGCGCGTTTTGGATATGAAGCGAGTCCAAGGTCTGGAAAACAGGAATTAATCGCGCCGCTGGAGGGTTCAAGCCGATTGGTGCTTTCAGATGATGTGGCCAGGACGGCAGAGTCGATTGCCGCACTATCCAGGCCGGATGCTGCCAGGTGGCTAGAATTTGTCAGGTTTATGGATAAAGCTGCCTCTTTTTTGCAGGCAGCCTATAAAACTCCCATGCCGCGACTGCCGAAAATTCCGCTAATGGATGGTTTGCCTCTGGCGCAATTGGGCCTCAAACTGCGGGGTATGGGCGCACAGGATATGTACCGGGTGATCCGGATGCTGCCGATGACCGCCCGCGAGTTTTTGGATGATTGGTTTGAATCTGATCCACTAAAAGCCTGTATTGCTTCGCTCGGGATCCATAATGCCAACCTGGGTGTGCTGTCGGCGGGTACGGCTTTTAACTTGCTGCACCAATATTTTTTGCGTGGTGGTTGGGCACAGCCCCAAACTGGTGATATGTTGGCCAGGCTGCCGGGTATTTTATCCGCCGCCGCCCAGGCATATGGCGCTGAAACTCGGAGTGGGGCGGAGGTGGCCAGGATCAATGTTACCGATGGAATAGCCACAGGTGTGACGCTTGCCAATGGGGATGTAATTGATAGTGCGCTTGTGATTTCAGCTCTTGACCCCCGGCGCACTTTGCTTTCCTTGGTCACACCGGAACATCTGGACCCGGAGATGGTTTGGAAACTTCAAAACATAAAAATGCGCGGCGTAACCGCCAAAGTTTATCTTGAATTGGATGGTGAAGCAGGTTTGCCGGGTAGCATGGTGGTTGCCCCATCGTTGAATTACCTGGAGCGTGCCTATGATGCCGCCAAATATGGCCAGATTTCAGAAAAACCCTATCTGGAGATAACTTCTGCGGGCAGCCTGGTCTCGGTTCACATGCAGTTTGCGCCCTATTTCTTGAAAGGCCGGGTGTGGGATGCTGCCACGCGCGCCAGCCTGGAAAAGCTGGTTGTTGATATTCTGGCAGAGCAGGTCCCCGGGCTAAACCACAGGATTCAAAAGGTCAGTTCGATTACCCCCCTGGATCTCGAAAATACCTACGCGCTGACAGAAGGCGACCTTCATCATGGACAACTGCTGCTTGAGCAATTCTTTTTTCTGCGGCCGCTGCCGGGTTGGTCGCAGCATAAAACCCCCATTACCGGATTATTCTTATGCGGCAGCGGTGTGCATGGTGGCGGCGGTGTGAGTGGCATCCCAGGTCGGAACGCCGCCAGGCAGGTGCTCAAGAATGGCTGATCCCTTTGCTCGGGTATGCAGATTTGATGAATTAAGCCAGATATTAAGGTTAATTTATTCCAACGCCCAACTGACCGCCGCCTCGGCGTGCAGCCGGGTGGTATCAAATAATGTCACCGGGCTGTCTGCTTCTTTCACCAGCATCCCGATCTCCGTGCAGCCCAGGATAATACCTTCAGCTCCGTTTGCAACCAGGTTGTCAATGACGCGTTTGTATGCGAGTCTGGATGCCGGATTGATCTGACCGAGTACCAGTTCGTCGTAGATGACGCGATGCACCTTCTCCCGGTCGATTGGATCTGGAATAATGATTTCCAGCTCATGTTTTTCCACCAGGCGACCACGGTAAAAATCTTCTTCCATCGTGAAGCGGGTGCCGAGCAGACCGATCTTGTGCAGCCCAGCAGTTTTAATCACCTGGGCTGTGGCATCAGCAATATGCAGCAGTGGAATATTGAGGCAGCCCTGAACTTCATCCGCCATCTTGTGCATGGTATTGGTGCAAATAATGACAAAATCAGCTCCGCCAGCTTCCACCTGCCTGGCAGTTTGCTGCATGGCCCGGGTGGCTTCCTGCCAGTGGCCCGCATGTTGAAGTTTTTCGATCTCGGCGAAATCGACCGATACCATCACACTTTTGGCTGAATGCAGACCACCCAGCCTCTCTTTAACTTTTTCATTGACGATCCGGTAGTATTCGATGGATGATTCCCAACTCATGCCACCAATCATGCCAATTGTTTTCATAGGAATATCTCGCTTTGCTGGTTAATGCCAAATATTATGGTACATGCCGGAGATAAGCTTTCCACTGGCAAAGCGCAGCGGGGTGAGGCTTGAAATATCGACTGTTTTTGCTGCGCCATCCAGAATTAATTCAGCCATGCACAGCCCAACCGCAGGTCCGATCTTAAAACCAGTCCCACTGAAACCGCAATCCAGATAAAAACCATCCAGCCCGGCCAATCCCAGCATGGGGCGTTGGTCAGGTGTGATGCCATCGTAGCCTCCATGCGCGCTGTGCAGGCCACCCTGTTCCATAACCGGGATGCGCTCGCAGATGCGATCGATGGCTTTTTCAACGAAACCGGCCTTGGCATGCTCACAGTCACTCTCGGGAGATTCACCCAACGGGTTGCCATCTTCCAGCCCGACCAGAGTCAGGTTGCCTTCCGGGCGAAAATACATTTCCTTTGGAAAATCAATAACGGTTGGGTGGCTTGGGCCGATCTGGGCAGGGCGCTTGACAAACATGGTGTCATGCCGCCATGTGTCATAGGGTAGTTCCAGCCCAGCCATTTTATTTAGTTGACCGGCCCAGGCGCCAGCGGCATTGACCACCACCGGAGCCGAAAATACGCCCTTCGTGGTTTCAACACCTTCAATCCGGCCTCCCGAAATTTGCAACCCGGTTACAGCGCAGTCCTGCACCAGGCGAGTTCCCAGGTTGCGGGCGGCAGTGCTAAAAGCGGCAGCGGTATCACTTGGCATGGCATAACCCGACTCTGGTTCGAAAGCGGCGAAATCGAAATCGTCCGTCAGAAAGTCGGGCGCCAGCCGGCTGACGTCCTCGGCGCTGATCAAGAGGCTGGGAATACCCACCCGCTGCTGCATGGCGACATTGGCTCGCAGCGCATCGATGTCTTTGCGAGCTACGATCTGGATAAAGCCGGTGCGTGTAAAACCACAGTTCCCGCCCACCATTTCGCTCCAGTTGCGAAAATAGCGGAAGGATTCCCAGGCCAATCTCGAATCGATCTCGGTATCGTAATGCATGCGCACCAATCCGCTGGAACGTCCGGTGGCGCCGGCGGCTACAAAGCGTTTTTCCAGCAGGGTTGCCTTGACGCCGCGCTGTGCAAGGTGGAACGCCAGGCTTGTGCCGTGGATACCAGCACCGATGATGATGACGTCAGATGTGTTTGCCATGATAGCCTCCAAATTAGAGATGATAATTTCGCAAAACCAAAAAAGATAATCCCTGGATTACAAGGGTAGCCAGGATGGCCGCAAGGAAGGCTGATGCCAGGCTGGCGCGTTCCAAGAGCAGCGCCAATACCAGGTAAAAGCCTGAGAAGCCAAAAAGCCCAAACAGTAACCCACGCAAAACACTGGCTGCTCCAGCCGGACCCTGCAACTTTTGCGCGAAAATGGTCAGGATGGCGGTATAAAGTGGGATGGTGGAGAGTAACCCCGTCAGGCGCGGGCCAATGAAAGGGGCCAGGCCGGTCAGTGCCAGGATAAAGGATGTTCCAATCAAGATTCGTGCCGGGAGATCCCAGCGGCCGGGTTTTGAATCCTGTGATTTGAGTTGTTTATCCTGGGGCATCAACCACAGTCCCATCAGGATCGCCAATATTACCAGTATGAAAATTATTCCCAGTGGAAGTATCAGGCTTTGCATCAGCAGGGTGATTGCTCCATAGCAGATCATGCTGCCTGTGATTGCAATCTGCCAGTTGAAGCGCAGGGCCAACCAGGTGTAGACCAGGCAAAACGCCACCAGAGATAGACCGCCGCTGAGTGTGCCCAGCACCGTCGAAGCGGCAAAGGCCTCACTGTGGCTGAGTGCCACAAAAAATACTACCGGACCGGATGTTAATGGCAGCCCGACCAGCCAGCCGCTGACGCCTGGCCCCCAACGCCGGCCTGCCAGGCTTGCACCGCCGATGATCAATGGGGCCAGCATGAGTTTCAACATAAGAATATTCATTGGATGGTTGTGATGATCGTCTGGCTTGCCCCGGCGGCCTGCAAAGCGGATGCGACCTGCACGGCGGTTTTGGGCTGGACCAGGGCAATCATATTTCCACCGCGACCACCACCAGATAATTTGGCACCTTCTGCACCGGCAGTTTTTGCCACCTGCACCAGGTGGTCCAGTTCGGCTGATGAGACGGTCATTTTTTGTAAGAGCACATGATTGGCATCCATCAAGGCACCCAGGTCTTGCCATGTTCCATTTTCAATGGAATGACGTGCCTGCCGGACAATGGACCCAACCTGTTCAAAGACCTGGTTCCAAAAGGTTGGGTCCATTGTCCAGAGTTTTCTGACAGCTCCAACCGATTCACGCGTGGGTGCCGGAAGGCCGGTATCTGCGATCACCAGGATAAACGGGGATTTGACCTGGAAGGTTTCAATTGGCTGGCCTTTGATGAAATATACCGGGCGGGAGTAGGTAATCACGGTGTTATCAATTCCGGAAGGCGTGCCATGATGGATTTTTTCTACTTCATAGCACAGATTGTTGACCTGTTCATTGTCCAGAGGTGAGCCGAGTTGTGTCGATAATGCCCGGATGATTGCTACGGAAACTGCCGCTCCTGAGCCTAGAC
>CAZLJB010000302.1:0-4832 GCA_964559195.1 uncultured Anaerolinea sp.
CCGATACCCCCGCCGTGGCCGATGTGGCCCAGGCCAAGGGCAAGTGGGGCATCACTTATGACTATATTGGTTCCTGCAAGGTGGAACGTTGCTTGACCACCATCTATTGGAACTGGGGACCCGTCTATGCCAAGATCGCCCAGGGCATCATGGACAAGTCCTACAAACCAGGTTTCGATTACTTCGATGCCGATAGCGGCAGCCTTGGCCTGTTCGGCTTCATGGATGGCCAGACCGTCACCAAGGGCGTTTCCGACCTGCCCGCAGCGGATGTCAAGATGGTCAAGGATACCCTGGCCCTCATGCTGGCTGGCAAGTTCACTCGCCTGGATGTCTTCGCTGGTCCGATCAAGGACAACGCTGGCAAGGAAATCGTCCCCGCCGGTGCAAAATTCTCGCAAGCCGATCTCGACCAATTCCCGCCCGGAGCCCCAGGACTGGAATGTAAATACTGCATGTACTGGTGGGCAAATGGCATCACCGCTGAACTGCCGAAGCTTGGCAACTAAATAGCACGAAAGGAACCAGAGTCTTTCAGACTCTGGTTCCTTTTTCTTAACTACTCGCCTTTATTCCTCCGTTCCATGAAAATTTCATTGTTTTGGGAGTGATCCTGTGGATAACCCTGAAATCGCAAAGTCTGACCATCCAACTGATACTGAATTGGTTGTGACCATGCAAAAAATTGTCAAGCGCTTTCCAGGCGTCCTGGCAAATGATCACACCGATTTTGAACTGCGCCGGGGAGAAATTCACGCTCTTCTTGGCGAAAACGGTGCTGGTAAAAGCACACTGATGAATGTACTGGCTGGGCTATACCAGGCCGAAGCTGGCATTATTCAAGTCAACCACAAGGAAGTCTCTTTTCACTCTCCAAAAGACGCCATCCGCGCAGGGATCGGCATGATCCATCAGCACTTCATGCTGGTGCCATCCCAAACGGTAACCGAGAATGTCTTGCTCGGCATGGATGAACCGCGTTTTCGGATAAATTTAAACGAATATGACCAGAAAATTGCCGCACTAGGCGAACGTTTTGGCATGGAAGTTGATCCAAAAGCAAAAATCTGGCAATTATCTGTCGGTGAACAACAGCGTGTTGAAATTTTAAAAATGCTATACCGCGGCGCCCAGGTCTTAATAATGGACGAACCCACCGCCGTTCTGGCGCCCCAGGAAACCGAGGTTCTATTCGGAACGTTGCGGGCCATGGTGGCGGAAGGCAAATCAATCATCTTTATCAGCCACAAACTGCAGGAGGTCATGGAGATCGCCGATCGTGTGACCGTCCTGCGCAAAGGCAAAATCACCGCCGCGGGTGTGCCCACCCGGGGATCGACCCGCCAGGAACTTGCGCGCCTGATGGTCGGGCGCGACGTTATCTTTCAGATGAGTAAAAAACAGCAGGATGCCGGTAAGGTTGTTCTGAAAATCGAAGATGTTCACGCCGAAAATGACAAAGGTTTGCCTGCCGTGCGCGGAATCTCCTTTGAAATCCGGCAGGGTGAAATTTACGGCCTGGCCGGTGTGGCTGGCAACGGTCAGCGCGAACTCTCACAGATGATTGCAGGCCTGCGAAAATGCACAAAAGGTAAAATCCTGCTCAATGAAGTCGAGATTACCAACCACCCGGCCCAATATGCCATTCAGCGCGGGCTGGCCTATGTCCCTGAAGATCGTACCCATGTGGGATCTTCCCCCAACTTGAGCATAACTGACAACGTCATCATGAAAAATTACCGCCAGGAACCAATTTCGCATGGTTGGTTGCTGGATATTCCGGCTGCGCAGCATTTTGCTACCGGACTAAAAGAAGCCTACAATATTGTCGTTCCCACCATCGAAACACCGGTTCGACTACTTTCAGGTGGAAATTTACAGCGGGTCATCCTGGCGCGCGAAATTTCAGGGCACCCAGCCCTATTGGTGGCAGTTCAACCCACCCGCGGCCTGGATGTCGGCGCAATTGAAGGCGTACACAAGTTGTTGCTCGCACAGCGTGAAGCCGGTGCAGCAATTCTATTGATTTCAGAAGAGTTGGAAGAGCTGCTTTCTTTGAGTGACCGCGTAGCGGTGATTTATGAAGGCCGCCTGATGGGCGAAGTACATGATCCTGATATGGATACAGTCGGTTTGATGATGACCGGCACTCCCTTTGATCAGATCCCGGCCCAATCGGCAGCAGGAGCCCAGCACCATGACTGAAACAACAACACCCCATAAGAAATTCCCGTATCGGTTGCAAGTTGAACCTCGCCTCGATACTCCCCCGGGTTGGTTTCCGGCAGCGATTTCCCTAGGCGCGGTTGTGATGGCCCTGGTACTGGGCGGCATCATTATTGCCATGATTGGTGGTGACCCCTTCGCCATTTATGCCCACATTGCCAAATCTTCATTTGGTGATATCGGCGTATTATCTGACACGCTGGTCAAAGCCACACCCATTATTTTCACAGCATTGGCCTGTTCCGTAGCCTTTCGTATGAAATTATGGAATATTGGCGCCGAAGGCCAGTTCGTGATGGGCGCCTGGGGCGCCGGCGCGATTGTACTGGCACCCGTCCTGCCCGCCGTCACACCTGCCTGGATATTTATTCCGGTCATGATTGTAGCCGGTATGCTGGCTGGTGGTATCTGGGGCTTGATCCCGGGCTTTCTAAAGGCGCGTTTCAACGTCAACGAAATCATCAGCAGCCTGATGCTTAATTACATCGCAATTTCCTGGATCAACTTCTGGATCTTCGGCGTCTGGTCTGAAGGCGGGTTCCAGATGAGCCCCAAATTCCCCGATAACGCCGCCCTGCCGCGTTTGCTCAGCCTGGCAAAATCATATCCAATTTTCCGCGGTCTGACCACGCATCTTGGTCTGGTCTTCGGCATCATTGCTGCGGTAGTTTTATGGTTTGTGATCTACCGCAGCCGCTGGGGCTATGAAGTCCGCCTGATTGGCGACAATCCCAATGCCGCCAAATATGCAGGCATCAATATCAGCCGCAATATCATCCTGGCCATGTTCATTTCAGGCGCTCTGGCTGGTTTGGGTGGCATGTCTGAGGTCACCGGCGTTATTCATCGTCTGCAAACTTCGCCGGTGGCGTCCGGATACGGTTTTACCGGCATCATCGTCGCCTGGTTGGCGAAACTTAACCCGCTGGTGGTGATCCTGGTTTCGATTTTGTTTGGAGCCCTGATCCTGGCCGGGCGGGAAATTCAACCATCCGGTGTGCCGAAGATGATCCAGGGTATTATCCTGGTCTGTTTGATCGCCAGTGATTTTCTCCTGCGCTATCGCATTCGCATTATCCGCGTCGGAGAGGAGGAATAATCCATGGATCCCGTGATCATCTTACAGGCAGGCGTCACCAGCGGCACGGTACTCTTATTTGCCACAATCGGCGAACTTTTTGCAGAACGTTCGGGCGTACTCAACCTGGGTGTCGAAGGTATGATGTTGATTGGCGCCATGAGCGCCTTTAGCGTTGCAATCAAAACCGGCAATCCCTGGCTGGGTGTGCTGGTCGCCATGCTGGTCGCCGGTCTTATCAGCCAGGTGCACGCCTATATTGTCATCGCCCTGCACGCCGATCAAGTCGTCAGCGGCCTGGCTCTCACCTTTCTGGGCACTGGCATCAGCCTTGTCTTTGGCGAAGGCCTCAGCAAAGCCGGCACTGTTTCACTTCTACCCGTTTTTTCCATTCCATTTCTTTCACAAATCCCCATCCTGGGTACCATCTTCTTCTATAACCAGAGCATCATGGTTTACCTGGGATATGCAATGGTTCCTCTGGCCTGGTACTATATCAACCGCACCCGCCCTGGTTTGCACCTCAGAGCCGTAGGAGAATACCCATCCGCTGCAGATGCCCTGGGTATCAATGTTTTCCGCCTGCGCTATTTTTATGTCTTCGTCGGTGGCATGCTGGCTGGCCTGGCAGGCGCAACCATCAGCCTGGCAATTTCGCCGGGCTGGTTCAGTGAATTGACCACCGCCGGGCAGGGTTGGATCGCAGTCGGGTTGGTAATTTTTGCGCAATGGGATCCCTTCCGCGCCATGATTGGTGCCTATGCCTTTGGTGCCTTGCGACGTCTGATCCTGGATATTCAGGGTCCAACCAGGGTTTTTGGCCTGGCCAACCCATTTTTTTACAACGCCTACCTGGGCTTTTTCCTGCAAATGCTGCCCTACGCCTTTACCGTAATCGTCCTGATCCTGGGTTCACGAGAGGCCATGCGCAAACGCATCGGATCTCCTGCCGCGCTTGGCACCCCATATATTCGTGGCGAACGTGGTTTATAGGGTTATAATCATTACCAGTTCATACCATGGGTTCGGCGGTCGTTGCGGTGCGCGTTAGTGCATCGGCGGCGTTGGAAATAGATCCACACGAAAAGTGCCGCCGCCCGTTTACTTTCAGCATCGTGAAAGGACGCCGATCCTATGAGCCTCTGGAAAGAATTTCTCCACCCTCAAACTGTACAGGAAGCCGTGGATGCGCTTGCCTCCGCCCCCTCGCCCGCGATACCCATCGCGGGCGGGACTGATTTAATGCTTGACTTGCAACAAGGTCATCACGCCCCGGTACATACTCTGGTCGATCTGACCGGTATTGCCGAACTCTGCCAGCTTGAAATTCGGGGTGAAAAACTATTCATTGGCGCAGGCATGCCGCACAACCGCATTGTCGAATCGGCCCTGGTGCAAAGATCGGAAGAGCGTCGTGTAGGGAAAGAGTGGGCAGAGCCGTGGAAGAGGCGGTGGCCGCCGCGGCGGCGAAAAAAAAACAAAACGGCACAAGCAAAAAACAAAGTACAATAAGACCTCACATTAACTA
>CAZLJB010000303.1:0-4830 GCA_964559195.1 uncultured Anaerolinea sp.
TAGCTTCAGGTGACTGGAGTTCAGACGTGTGCTCTTCCGATCTGTGGCATTGAAAAGTTTGGAAACCACGGTTGTCACTCCACGGAAATGCCCAGGGCGCGCGGAACCTTCCAACGGCTGCGTCAGGTTTTCCACCTGCACCCAGGTCTGGTAACCAGGCGGGTACATAATTTCCGCAGTGGGCAGCCAGACAATATCCACAGCTGCTTCTTCAAGCAACTGCAAGTCACGCTTGAGGTTACGGGGATATTTTTCCAGGTCCTCATTTGGCCCAAACTGGGTGGGATTGACAAAAATTGAGACAATGACGTTCCTGCATTCACGGTGGGCCTGCTGAACCAACGAGATATGCCCGGCATGCAGATAACCCATGCTGGGAACAAGTCCCACACTACCATCCAATAAACTGCGGGCAGAAAAAAGTTCTTCAAGTGTGCTGACAATCAGCATAGATCCGGTCATTGCAACTCCCAATGATGTAATAATTATTTGCAGAATGGAACCGGGCGGGGTTGGATGAACTCTCCAAAGGCTTCAAAAACAGGCCAGCCATCCCATTCCGCCGGGCGAGGCAGGTTGAGCGCCCAGGCAGCGGTGGCGGCCGTATCCGTGGTCTGGATGGGGCTGGTTAATGGGCCAGGCCGCACACCCGGTCCAGAAATCACCCAAGGTATGGTCATATCTTCCGGCATGCGCGAGCCATGCGTTTGGGCATGCCCGCCGTGGTCAGCTGTAACAATTATGAGGGTTTCCTGGCGCAGGCCATGATCATCCAGCGCTTTGAGAATGGTCCCGAGCGCTTCATCTGCACGCTGAACCACACTGATATATTGGGGGCTCATCCAGCCGTAAACATGCCCCATTGCATCTGGCGTGGCAAAGTGCACGAACATCAGGCCAAAATCAACCGGGAATTCTTCCGTGATGCGCTGAGCTATCACCACATCTCGATCATTGATATAACGGAATATATCGACATTTACGGGCTCAGTGATCTGGCGTAATTTTTCCTTTCCAACAAACATGACAGTTTTTAGCCCCGCAGCATGCGCCAGGTTAAACAACCCAACCCCTTTTGCATAACCTTTATCTGGCAGGTAATCATTCCAATCCACGCCATGTTTCGAAGGACATAAACCGGTCAACATTGAAGTGTGCGCCGGCAGAGTAACACTCGGAAAGATTGTTTGAGCTGTGAGCGTATAAGCTCCGGTTAGCATCAAAGCCTGCAGGTTCGGCATGGGCGCCAGGCTGATGGCATCTGGACGCAGACCATCCATGCTCAGGATCAGTACACGCCTTACTATTGGGCCTGGGGTTGGGCTGGCGGTCTGCGAGGCTGTCGGCTCTACTGTCAGGGTCACTGTTGCAGTAGGCGGCAAAGTAGTGGCAGTTTGGCTGCCTGTGAGTAATATAGTCGCGGTTGGGTTTACGGGTGTTGGGGGAACCGACCCAGCCACCGGCAAGCAGGCATTCAGTAATAATACAATCAGGAAAAGCAGAGATAAAAACCGGAGTCTCAAGAGCATCTTCATAAAAAATTACCTCTCATTTTGAAACGACCAGGACTATTGTATTTTACCTTCTCAAGCCCACCCAGGCAGTATGATTGGCATTCCCAGACATGAAGTTGTATCGCCGAAAACTGCTCTGATTTTTTAAGAATAGATGATTGAACTCAATCCTGGTTGGCAGTACACTATAAGTACACTTTTTTGCACAAGGAGGAAATATGCCAGCATTAAATCGTGTCCAATTAATTGGTTACCTGGGGAAGGACCCAGAATCCCGGCTCACACCCACCGGGAAACAGGTAACGCACTTCAGCCTGGGGGTAACACAGCACTGGAAATCAGAAGGCGAAACAAAAGAAGCCACCGATTGGGTTTATATCGAAGCCTGGAACCGCCTGGGTGAAATTTGCAGCAAATATTTGCATAAGGGCAGCCTGGCTTATGTGGAAGGCCGTTTGAAAGTGGATCGCTTCGAGGACAAAGGCGAGATTCGCTACTCAACCAAGGTAGTGGCCATGCAGTTGCAAATGCTGGACCGCAAAGGTAGCGAAGAATCAATCATGGGCGTGGAGGAAGAAACTGAAGAATATGATGTGTAGGTTCAAGGGCAGGTCTGAGACCTGCCCTTGTTCTTTTCAATCGTTCACAACCGGCAGGTAACGAGGTAAGCGCTGCCACTTCAGGGAAGTTTTGGGGTGAAATTATGACCCTGCTTCCAGGCCAGCAGGTAATCATACGGATCAACTTCTCCCCGGCGGGTCTTCCAATCATCCGGAAAGGTGGGGTGCGAGATACCAAAATGCAAATGTGATTCCCGGTCGCGTGCATCACCACTCGAACCAACATAACCCAACAACTGCCCTGGCTCTACTCTCAAACCCGGGACAATCCCGGCCGCCACACGTGAAAGATGCGAACCAAAATACCGTACGCCATCATCGCCGATGATAGCCACCGCCAATCCGCTGCGTTTGGCCGGGTCAGGGTTGTTTGGTTTCCATTCATCCATCAGGCTGACAAACTCCACCAAACCACTGGTGACCGCTACAAACTTTGTTCCAACTCTGGCAAACAGATCGGTGGCAGGATAACCGTGTCCTTTGACACCCGGCCCAAAACTGGCTGCATCAGGCGGCTCAATTGGAAAAAAGTAGATATATAAGGGAGGAATGGGCGTCAACGAAGGGATCGCCGTTGCTGAAAGGCCGGGCAATGCGGTCTGGGCTGTCACATGCCTGGTCGGGGGTGGCACCGGGCTCCGGTTTGATAGGTTTGGAAAAGCTGACCTGGCAGGTTGGGTTGCCGGCAGCGTGCTGGCAGGTTGCACGCCCGGCGACACCCCACAACTCACCAACAGTAGACTGAGTATCCATAAAACCCGGAACCGGACTTGCCAGACTGGCTTTAAAATAGCCGCCACCCATAAATTCTCAAACGCAGATCTCAACCTTCAGAATTCCATGATGGCTTTATTGCCGGTTTTTTACCGCCATGGCAATTCCGGCCACGTGTTGAGGAGATGAACCACAGCAGCCACCCACAATCCGCGCACCGGCGGCGATATTACGCAGGGCGGCTTCACCCATTTGCTGCGGGGTGACATCATAAATCGCATCATTGTTTTCGTCTGTGCGCGGCATGCCGGCATTGGGTTTAGCCCAGATTGGAAAGCCTGGGGCGGTTAACGCATATTCCTGCACAATCTTCTCCATGTTTTCAAGTGTAGTCCCGCAATTCGCCCCTACGGCAGCCGCACCTTTTTCTTTAAAAACCTTAATCGCCTGGGCTGGCTTAAGCCCCATCATGGTGCGCACACCTCGATCATAGCTAAAAGAAACCACGATCGGCAGGTCGGTCACCGAACGGGCTGCATCAAAAGCCGCGCCTGATTCGTCCAGGGCAAACATGGTTTCAATAATCAGTAAATCCGCGCCACCTTCCGCCAGTGCCCGGGCCTGCTCGGCATAAGTGTTATAGGCTTCTTCCACGCTCAGCGGCCCAAGTGGTTTGATCAAAGCCCCGGTCGGCCCAATCGAGCCGGCTACCAGCACACCCTCGCGCGCCGAAGCTGCTTTGCGAGCCAATTCTACCGCGCGAATATTTACTTCCGTGCAGCGCTCCACATATTTCGATTCTTTCATGCGCAATCTGGTACCACCAAAGGTACAGGTCAAAATGATATTTGAACCAGCCTCTACAAATTGGCTGGCAAGTTTAAGCAGAATATCCGGGTTATCGATCACCAGATCTTCCGGAGCCGTGCCCGGTTTGAGACCCATTTTTTGCAGGTTTGTACCCGTGGCACCATCGGCTACAAGTACTTCTCCAGCATTAAGGCGTTCAAGAAATTTATTCATTTTGTCTCCTGATTTTATTTTTGTTTTACTAATGAACAGGAAAAATTTGGCCAGTTCCAATCATTGAGACCAAAGCTCAGTCACCTTTCAACCTTGCCGGAAAGCCTGCAGCGTCTCAAGGTAATAATCCGGCAGGCCAATATCAAAACGCTTGCCGGCGATCACCAAACCCAGAAACCCTTCTTCCTGCCTCAGCCGATCCAGTGCGGATGTCAGTTGAAACTCACCTCGTTCACGTACATTGTTGTCGATATGTTCTTTTAGTATTTCAAAAACCTGCGGCTTAAGGATATATTGTCCAAAAACTGTCAGGTATTCATCTTTTGGCAGATTGGGTACCTGCAAGTTGGTACGCGCATAATCAAGGGTGGGCTTTTCGGCAAACTCGCTGATATTTAGCAGACTATCGTCTTGCAACCATACCCCGGTCAACGTGCCAAAATTACCAATCTCTGTTTCGGGGGTATGACGCATCCCCACAATGCTCTGCCCGTGTTGTTGGTAAGCTTCCAACAGCTGGCGTGCACAGGATTTATCATTGGTGGAACGGTAAATATGATCGCCCAACATCAAGAGAAAAGGTTCATTTCCCACGGCCTCGACCGCGTTATAGACCGCATGCCCAAATCCTTGCTGGGCTGTTTGAATGGCAAAACGAATATGTTCGCCAATCTCAAGCAACCGCCGCGAATATTCCTGAAAATGGCGAGGCAGTTTGTTGTAATTTTCGATTGAAATTTGTTCACAAAAAAATGAACGGAATTCATCCAGATCATTTTCCTGTACGATAATGATCACTTCCTCAATACCCGCTTCGATGGCTTCTTCTACAATCAGTAAAATGGCGGGCTTGGCGATACCGTCCCGGTCGATGATCGGGAACATCTCTTTTTTGGTGGCCTTAGTGGCCGGGAAAAGCCTGGTTCCAAAACCAGCCGCCGGGATAACTGCTTTGCGTA
>CAZLJB010000304.1:0-1902 GCA_964559195.1 uncultured Anaerolinea sp.
ACCCACGCCCGAGAGCCTTCGCGCCCAAGCCCTGAATCTAATTACACAGCTTCATACATCCGAAGCCGAACATCACTACGCGCGCGTCTTGGCCGAAAGCAGCAACGAAATCCCGGTAGGTGACGCCCGACTGGCCTTTGTCGCTGATTCGCTCTTCGAATCACGCGAATTGCTGATCATCGCGGCGGAACAGCTTTGCAACAAAATCGCCGAATCCGTCTGGCAACACCCGAAGGGGATCTTCTATCGCCGCCAAGCACTGGGCGGCAAGGTAGTAGCGCTCTTTTCCGGGCAAGGCGCACAACATGTCGAAATGGGACGTGAGCTACTGCTTAATTTTCCGATTTTGCGCGAGACCTTCCACAGGATGGACGAGCTTTTCCGTGCCGTGGGACAGACACCGGTCTCCCAGATAGTTTATCCGGCTCCTTTACCCGGAAACAACCAGCGGTCCGCTCAAGCCGCGGCTTTGCAGCGCACCGATTATGCCCAACCGGCCATCGGCGCTTTGAGCGCAGGCCTCTACCAACTCTTTACCGAAGCAGGTTTCCACGCTGACTTTGTGGCCGGTCACAGCTTTGGGGAACTGACCGCCCTGTGGGCTGCCGGTGTTCTCGATGAGCCAACCTACTTCCAATTGGTCAAAGCGCGCGGCGCAAGTATGGCACCCCTCGCCCGCCCTGACTTCGATGCCGGCACAATGCTGGCGGTCACCGGTTCGTATGCCCAAATCCAATCCGAGTTGCAACACCTGCCCGGTGTCCATTTGGCGAACTGGAATGCGCACAATCAGGTTGTTTTGGCTGGGCCAACTCCGGCGATTGAAACCGCCCAAGCCACGCTGCAGACCAAAGGCTACAACGTGACCCGTTTGCCCGTGGCAGCCGCCTTTCATACGCCGCTGGTCGGACATGCGCAACAACCCTTTGCTGAGGCGATCCACTCCATGACCTTCAGAAGCCCATCGATGCCAGTCTATGCCAATTCGACGGCCCAGCCTTATCCCTCCGATCCAAGCGCCATTCAGTACCAACTGTCGCAGCATCTTCTTCAGCCTGTACTCTTTACCCAGCAAATCGAAAACCTCTACGCTGCCGGTGGCACGCTCTTTATCGAGTTCGGCCCGCGCAATATTCTCACCAATCTGGTGAAAAACATTCTGGCAGACCGTCCACATGTGGCAGTAGCGCTCAATGTTGGCAATAAAAAAGACAGTGACATACAATTACGGGATGCTGTCGCACAGCTCCGCGTGGCAGGTCTGCTACTTCGCGAACTCGACCCGTTTGCCGTGGCTCCCAAACTGCCTGAAATCAAAGCCAAACGCACGCTGAGTGTCCAACTCAATGGCAGCAACTATGTCAGCGAGAAAACCCGTATCGCATATGAGAACGCTCTTTCCTTGCCCGTATCTGAAGTCAACTTGCCCATGGACAGCGCCATGGCTGCACCGACGGAGGCCAAATTGCCAGAACTGGTCAGCTCCACCCTCGTAACACCCCCAGCACCAGAACCAGTCGCCCTTGCGTTCCAATTTGAAATCCTGACGCAATTGATCAAACAGAATGCTGAAGTTGCGCGTCTACACGAAGAATTTCTACACCAGCACGCCGAACTCACCCAGGTTTTGCTAAAGCTCGTGGAAGTGGAAGTTTCTGTTCCATCTGCTATAGCGCCGACTTCAGTTGGCGCCACTCCTGCATCGGTGGCTGTTCCTGCGTTTCAGTCTGTTGTAGTTCCAATGAAGCCTGTTCACGCCGAGCCTGTCTCATCACCGGTGGTTGCTCCATCAATTGTGAGCGGGGCTAATTTGATTGCCCTAACCCAAACGATGCTGGAAATCGTCAGCGAGAAGACCGGTTATCCGGTCGAGACACTCGAACCGGGCATGGACATGGAATC
>CAZLJB010000304.1:2002-4815 GCA_964559195.1 uncultured Anaerolinea sp.
TGCGGACTCTCGCACAGATTATCGATCACATGGGCGGAAAGCTTGGCGCAAACGCGCCGGTACTAGATCCATTTATTGCCCAATCATCTGCCAACTCCGATGAAACCGTTCTATCCGCTCCGGCTGTAACCGAGTCTTTCAACATTCCCGATGCCCCTCGTGTCTCACGCAGCGCTGTGCGTCTCAAATCCTTGCCCTTTCCGGATGTTCTCGAAAGCAATCTACCCGCCGGGTTTATTGCGCTGCTGACAAATGACGGCACCCCTGCCACAACCAAACTGGCAAATGCATTGACTGAACGCGGTTGGCCAGTAGTGGTGATGAACTTTCCACAGGCAGTGGTCAGCGTCTTGAACACCCTGCCGCTGCACATCCCCCACGTGACCCTGCCAGAGTTAGGTGAAGCCAACCTGGCGCAATTGCTCAAGACTGTCGAAGCGCAATATGGCCGCATTGGCGCTTTCATCCATCTTCACCCTGAGGCCGACTCCATCTCATCTTCGCCGTTTGTCGAGAGCGAAAAAGCCATTGTTAAGGAAGTCTTCCTCATGGCAAAACACCTCAAAGAGTCGCTGGCCGCGGCGGCCATTGTAGGACGCAGTTATTTTGTCACAGTTGCTCGATTGGATGGCGAATTCGGTCTGGGTAGCACCGGTTCCTTCGGTGCAATCAGTGGCGGTTTGTTCGGTCTGACCAAGACTCTTAACCGCGAGTGGCAGGCAGTTTACTGTCGCGCCCTTGACCTTGTTCCGCATCTGGATACGGACCGCACCGTGCAGTATATCCTCGCCGAATTACAGGACCCCAACCGCCTGCTGACAGAAGTAGCCTACGGACTACGCGGACGGACTACGCTGGTCGGTGAAAATGAGTGAGCGCGTCCCATCACTCACCCCGGCAGGTGTCTGGTTGGTCAGCGGTGGCGCCAAGGGCGTGACGGCACAATGCGTCATCCGTTTGGCGCGCCAATACCAGGCCAAATTTATCCTGCTTGGACGCTCCGAACTGACAGACGCTGAGCCGGATTGGGCGCGCGGTATCACAGATGGGCCCGAACTAAAGCGACACATCATGTTGTGGTTGACTGCCCTGGGCGAAAAACCGACACCCGCGAAAATTCAAAAAGAATTTAAGACCCTGCTGTCACGTCGGACGATCCAGGAAACGTTGGATGCCATCACGCAAGCGGGTGGAAAGGCCGTTTACTGCAAAGCGGATGTCACCGACTGCCAGCGTTTGGCTGCCCAGCTGGAAAATATCACCCGTCAAACAGGAGCCATCACCGCTGTTTTGCACGGCGCAGGTAACCTGGCAGATAAACTCATCGAACAAAAAACGGAAACGGATTTCGAAACCGTCTACGCCGCAAAAGTGGACGGGTTGGCAAACCTGCTGGCTTGCGTCCCGCCAGGTCAGTTAGATACGCTGGTTTTGTTTTCTTCAGCAGCAGGTTTCTACGGAAACCCAGGGCAGTCCGATTACGCGCTGGCAAATGAAATTCTCAATAAGACTGCTCATCTAATCCAGCACACCCATCCCAAGTGCCACGTCATCTCTCTTAACTGGGGACCATGGGACGGCGGGATGGTGACACCGGCGCTGCGTGCCCTGTTTGCAGAACGGCACATCGACATTATCCCGATTGACTCTGGCGCGCAAATGCTGGTGGACGAACTGGAGCAGCGCAACAGCACCGCAGTTCAGGTGCTGATCGGTAGCGCAATGAACCCACCTGCAGAGGGTTTCGATCCTCTAACGCCGCTGATCACCCGACGCGTTCAGCGCACACTCTCCCTCGCTGCGAATCCTTTTCTAAACGATCACATGATTGGCGGTCAGGCTGTTCTACCGACTGTCTGCGCGCTGGCGTGGATGGGAAACACGGCCGAGCAGTTGTACCCCGGCTACACCTTTTTCCGCGCAGAAAACTACCGGGTGTTGAAGGGGATTATCTTTGATCAGACACTTGCACCCGCGTATACGGTGGAAGTCAAGGAAGTCGACAAAACCGTCAAAGGGCAGATGCAGGTGGAAGTGATGATCGCCAGTCAGACACCGGAAGGCAAGCCTCGTTATCACTATACCGTCCGGCTCTTTTTATGTGACCATTTGCCAGTGCCACCCCGTTACACTGCTGCTGATTTAACAGCCACGGATGCTCGGCCCGGGATTCCGCTTTATACCAATGGAACACTCTTTCACGGTCCCAGTTTCCAAGGCGTGCGCCGAATCTTAAATTACAGCCCGGAACGATTGACGCTGGAATGTGAAATGCCCGAGGTCAGCGAAGTCGATCAGGGACAGTTCCCAATCCAGAGTTTTAATCCATTTTTGGCGGATGTCTGTTTTCAAAGCATGGTCATCTGGGCGCGGCTTTTTTACGGCTCGGGCAGCCTGCCACTTCATGCGCAAAGCGGGGAGCATTACCGCGTTCCCGCACCCGGCGAGAGGTTCTACGTTTCGCTTTCGGTCTGTTCCCACACGGAATCAAATCTGGTGGCAGATATCATCGCCCATGACGCCGACGGCGAGGTTTACATTCGCGTCGATGGCGCGGATGTGACCATCAGTGCCCAGTTGAACCGTCTTTTCACGCCGGTCTTGAAAGCTTAGATGAAACCGATCGCCATCATTGGCCTGGGCTGTCTCTTTCCGGGTGCGCGCAGCCCGGACGAATTCTGGCGTAACCTGCTCGCTGAAACCGACTTCACCAGTTCTGCGACGACCGCCGACATGGGCGTCCCGCCTGAAACCTTTTTCAACCCATCCAAAGGCCAGCGGGACAAGTTTTATTCGCTGCGCGGCGGCTACAT
>CAZLJB010000305.1:0-1657 GCA_964559195.1 uncultured Anaerolinea sp.
GATGGCAAAGGCCGCATATTTGTGAGCGACATCAAAGGCGTTCAGGTATTTAGCAACGATGGACGCTATATCGACGTAATTAAAGTGAAGACTATTGCATTCGGCCTCGCTTTCGACGACCAGGACAAACTTAATCTTACAACAAACCAGGCTAAAGTCGAAAGATATATCATTCCATAACAGGTGAAAAAAATGACACAAGCAAATGTATGTCCATCTTGCGGCGCCCCACTCGACAATATCACTGGCAATCTTTGCCCCTCCTGCGGTAACGCACTGCCAGCCCGTGGAAGCAGTTCCCCGACCATAATCAGTTCGAAATCCGCCTTCAACTCCAGTGCTGAAGCGATGGATGAAGTCAAACGATTGATTAAAGAGGGCGATTCCAGCAACGCAACCTTGTTGGTTAGTTCAGAATTCGCACAGAGCAAGGAGGCCGCCCAAGCCATGGTCGAACAAACCGGGATGGACATGCAACACGCAAGAAACAACACGCCTCCCGAGCAACCCGCCTCCAGCCCCATTTCAGGGCAGGTAATCGATGCGCCCGGCTATGAAGAACCCCAAAAACCATCCAACACCCGCAAGTGGATTATTGGTGGCAGTATCGGCGCGGTGATTTTCCTTTGCCTGTGCTGCTGCCTGCCACTGATCATTGCCGCCTACACGATAAGTAAAGGGAAATAATTAACCAAGAAAAGCCAATTACCCGGCAGTGGAAATTTGGCGGAAATGCTATCCGCCAAATTTCCACTTGTTAACGATCTCCAACGACAATAACTATTTCAGTCCTTGATCTCCGGAGTTTGCCTGGAATAACTCCAGGTAAGCAGGTATTTTGGCGGCAATTTCATCCCGAACACGCCGAAAATCTACCAACGCTTGATCTTCAGAAACGCCGGCCCGCGCCGGATCATCAAAACCAATCTGAACCCTTTTGCCTTTTCCAAGCCAGACAGGGCAGTTTTCGGAGGCGTCATCACAGACCGTGACGACCACATCAAATTCAACCCCCTTGAATTCTTCAATATGCTTGGAATGCCCGGTATTCTCTATCCCAATTTCAGCCAGGGCTCTGATCGACAGCGGATGTGTATATCCGGCAGGGCGGGTCCACGCACTAAAAGCCTGCCAGGTTTGCGACATTCGAGCATTTACAATCGCCTCAGCCATCTGCGAACGAAAGAAATTCCGGTGGCTAATATCAAAACAGTGTATGGTGTTTATTATCCTTCTGTGTAGTCACTTCCAATTTTTTGTAATTATGGCCCGATTTATGGGCAAGTTACTTACAACCAATCCGGCAGCGGAAAAAAGTAAATCAGCAAGATTTGATAATTTTTTTCCAAACAGCCAGCTTACACCAAGCTTTTCTAGGGAAAAATATTCTTTCAACCCCACTTATGGTTGACTTTGCAAGAGAAAATTTGAAAGCTGCCGAAAACGACAATTAATTTATGCTTTTTGTATTTTCTCGATCGGATGTGCAACCTAAAACAGCGAAATCAATGAAAATACATCAGACCGATCGGGCAAACCGCATCCAGATATAACTTATTTTGGTCTAATGTTCTTTTTTTACCTGTGATGCGATTTCGCGTATACTTAATAAAAATATATCTGCGCCTTTTTTCGCCATCAATGCTTTGAATGGGTC